>CBFGXR010000400.1:0-2261 GCA_965652675.1 uncultured Castellaniella sp. | reverse complement strand
ACCGGCGCCCGGCACCTGGACTGAGAACGACATGTCGGAAGGAGCGGTCGTCACATCCAACTCCTGGAACAGGGCAATGAGTCCAGGATACGTCCGTTCATTGAAAACCAGGAACCCCGTGTCGACCGCATGAGAAACCTGACGGCCATGGACATCCGGCAAATCGACCTGCACAGAGTGCGTGTGGCCACCGAAATAGTCTCCCGCCTCGAACAGCGTCACCCGCGCGTGGCCTTTCAGGCGGTGAGCAGCCGCCAAGCCTGAAATGCCCGATCCAATGACAGCGACTTTCATGGTTTTTCCGATTCATCGTCACGCACAGGCACAGTCCCGCACGCTACACTGATGACGTAATATACTAGACAAAACCATTTTTGTCCTAGACAATTCGATCAACCCATTCTTCACCCCATCATGAGCCAGATCGCTTCCAACCTCAGCGACACACAGCCTTCCGCGGACGATGCCGGCCTGTCGATCGCCACCGTCGCACGCGAAACCGGCCTGGCCAAGGACACGCTGCGCGTCTGGGAGAAACGCTATGGTTTCCCCAGGCCGGACAGGGATGCGTCGGGCGACAGGCTCTACAGCGCCGCGCAGGTTCAACGGCTCAAACTGATCGCGCGGCTATTGGATGCCGGCATGCGGCCCGGAAAGGTCGTCGGACTGGACCTTGAACAGTTGCAAGACACGCTGGCACGGCGTACGGCTGACGTTTCTTTTGATTTGTCCAGGACAAAACAGAAAAATCATGCGACTGACCCATTGCTCGAGGAACTGCTCGACGCCATCGCCACGCATGATCCGAGGGCACTGCGGCACGGACTCGGGCATGCCCAGATGCGCATGGGCCTGGCGCCCTTCGTGACCGATCTGGTCGCTCCTCTGACCACCGCCGTCGGCGATGCCTGGTCTCGGGGACGCTTCGAAATTTACGAAGAGCATCTGTACACTGAGATCATCACCGGCGTGTTGCGCCACGCCATCGCATCGCTGACGCCCCAGCCTGTTCCACAAAGCCCCAAGGTATTGCTCACGACGGTGCCGCAGGAGCAGCATAGTCTCGGCCTGCTGATGGTCGAAGCCTTGCTGGTGCTGGAAGGCTGCGCCTGTGTTTCTCTGGGCACGCAGACCCCCGTGACCGATATCGTCCAGGCCGCACAGGCCCACCAGGCCGATGTGGTGGCCCTGAGCTTCAGCAATGTGCACAAAGCCGCGGAAGTACGCACCCACTTGCGCGAACTGCGCGCCCAACTGCCCGCCGCGACGGCGCTATGGGTCGGCGGCTCATGCGCGGCCCTGTACCAATGGTCCATGCCCGGCGTCAGCGCCATCCGGCATCTGTCCGGCCTGCAGCCGCTGGTGGCCCAATGGCGGCACGCCCACTGAATCGATCGAGGACATCATGCGCCTGCTTTCCGACATGCTTCGCACCCTGTTCGCAAGCCTTTCACGCCATCAAAGGCGGACGGCTCCCGCCCTGCTGGCCGCCGGTTGCGCACTGCTGCTGGCAGGCTGCGCCAGCACCCGGCCCCCGCCCGGCGTGACCGCCGTCACGCCATTCGACCTGCAGCGCTACCAGGGGCGCTGGTACGAACTGGCCCGGCTCGATCATTCTTTCGAGCGGGGCATGACCGATGTCTCGGCCACCTATACGCCACTGCCCGATGGCAGCGTGCGCGTGGTGAATCGCGGCTTTCTCCCAGCCAAGGACCAATGGCGCGAAGCGGTCGGCCGTGCGCGATTCATCGGTTCACCCACGACGGGCTCACTCAAAGTCTCTTTCTTCTGGCCATTCTATGGTGGCTACCACGTGGCTGCGCTCGATCCCGACTACCGATGGTCGCTGGTGATCGGACCGGATACAGGCTATGCCTGGATCCTCGCTCGCGACAAACAGCTCGACGCCGGACAACGCGAAGCCATTCTGGCCCGCGCCCAGGCGCTGGGCGTAGACACTTCGGCACTGATCTGGGTACCTCAGACGCGCCGTGACCCGGCATCGTAACGAAAGGGGAAACGCCATGCGCATTCTGCTCACCGGCGGCACCGGCCTGATCGGCCGGGCGCTCTGCCAATACTGGCGGCCGCGGGGGCACCAGTTGTGGGTCTGGAGCCGCACTCCGCTCCAGGTTCCCGCACTGTGCAGTGGCGCACGGGGTATTGCGCGGCTGCAGGATCTCGATGGCGTCGACCCCATGGACGCCGCGTGGTGAATCGCGGCTTTCTCCCAGCCAAGGACCAATGGCGCGAAGCGGTCG
>CBFGXR010000399.1:0-2266 GCA_965652675.1 uncultured Castellaniella sp. | reverse complement strand
CCAGCAGCGGCTTTTCGCGCGCGGCGCGCAGCACCGCGTCGCGCAGTCCGGACGTGTCCAGCGTGCGCATGCAGTCGGGCATGGCGCCTTGGCCCGGGAACACGATACGGTCGGCGGCGAGGATCTCGCCGGCGTCCCTGGCGATGCGGATGTCGTGGTCGGGGGCGGCGGCTTGCAGGGCGCGGGCGACGGAATGGAAGTTGCCCATGCCGTAGTCGACGATGGCGATGCGGGTCACGATGCGGGAATCCTGGGTCGGTCTGCGGGGTGGGTTACAGCGAGCCCTTGGTCGAGGGGATGGCCCCCCCGGCGCGCGGGTCGACCTCGGTGGCCATGCGCAGCGCGCGGCCGAAGGCCTTGAAGATGGTCTCGCACTGGTGGTGGGCGTTTTCCCCGCGCAGATTGTCGATGTGCACGGTCGCCTGGGCGTGGTTGACGAAGCCCTGGAAGAATTCGCGTGCCAGGTCGACGTCGAAGGTGCCGATGCGCGCCCGGGTGTAGTCCACGTGGTAGAACAGGCCGGGGCGGCCGGACAGGTCCACCACCACGCGCGACAGGGCCTCGTCCAGCGGCACGTAGGCGTGGCCGTAGCGGCGCAGGCCGGCCTTGTCGCCCGCCGCGGTGGCGAAGGCCTGGCCCAGGGTGATGCCGACGTCTTCCACGCTGTGGTGGTCGTCGATGTGGGTGTCGCCGTCGCAGCGGACGTCCAGATCGAACAGGCCGTGGCGGGCGATCTGGTCCAGCATGTGGTCCAGGAAGGGCACGCCGGTGTTCAGCGTGCGCGTGCCGGTGCCGTCCAGATTGATGCTGACGCGGATGCGGGTTTCCTGAGTGTTGCGGTCGATGGTGGCGGTGCGCATGGCGATGGGCGGGTCGTTCGGGTGGGAACCGCGCGGCCGGGCGGGGCCGCGCGGGCGGAGGTCAGTGCGGGTCCAGGCGCAGCGAGGCGCTGGCGGCATGGGCGTGCAGGCCCTCGCCCGTGGCCAGGGTGGCGGCGATGCGGCCCAGGGTCTGGGCGCCGGCCCGCGAGACCTGGATCAGGCTGCTGCGCTTCTGGAAATCATACACGCCCAGCGGCGAAGAGAAGCGCGCGGTGCGCGCGGTGGGCAGGACGTGGTTCGGTCCGGCGCAGTAGTCGCCCAGGGATTCGGAGCTGTAGGCCCCCAGGAAGATCGCGCCGGCGTGGCGCACCCGGGGCAGCAGGGCCTGCGGATCGCGGACGGAGAGTTCCAGGTGTTCCGGCGCGATGCGGTTGACGATGTCGCAGGCCTGTTCCAGGCTGTCGGTGCGGATCAGCGCGCCCCGGTTGGCCAGGCTGACGCGCAGGATGTCGGCGCGCGGCTGGGTCGGCAGCAGGCGTTCGATGGCGGCCTGGACGGCGTCCAGGTAGTCGCCGTCCGGGCACAGCAGGATGGCCTGGGCGAGTTCGTCGTGCTCGGCCTGGGAGAACAGGTCGATGGCCAGCCAGTCGGCCGGCGTGGAGCCATCGGCCAGGATCAGGATTTCGGACGGGCCGGCGATCATGTCGATGCCCACCGTGCCGAACACGCGGCGCTTGGCCGCCGCGACGTAGGCGTTGCCCGGGCCGGTGATCTTGTCCACCGCCGGCAGGGTTTCGGTGCCGTAGGCCAGCCCGCCCACGGCCTGCGCCCCGCCGATCGCAAAGACGCGGTCGACCCCGCCCAGGGCGGCGGCGGCCAGCACCATGGGATTGCGCGCGCCGCCGGGCGTGGGGGTGACCATGATGAGTTCGGGCACGCCCGCGACCTTGGCCGGGATGGCGTTCATCAGCACCGAGGACGGGTAGGCGGCCTTGCCGCCCGGCACGTACAGGCCGACGCGGTCCAGCGGAGTGACCTGCTGGCCCAGCACCGTGCCGTCGGCTTCCGTGTAGGTCCAGGTCTCGGCGCGCTGGTGTTCGTGGTAGCGGCGCACACGGTCGGCGGCGGCCTCCAGCGCGGCGCGCTGGTCGGCGGGCAGGCCGTCCAGGGCCGCCAGCCAGTCGGCGCGGGGGATTTCCAGCGCCGCCAGGTCGTCGGCCCGCACCTGGTCGAAGCGCGCCGTGTAGTCCAGGACGGCCGCGTCGCCGCGCGTCTGCACGTCGAGCAGGATGTCGCGCACGGCGGTCTCGATGGCCTCGTCCTGGGAGGCGTCATAGGCCAGCAGCCGGGCCAGGGCCGCGTCGAAGTCGGGAGAGCGGGCAGCCAGGCGGTGAATCAGGGACATGGCGGCGATCGGAATGTGAGAGGTCTATCTTACTGTCTTA
>CBFGXR010000398.1:0-2283 GCA_965652675.1 uncultured Castellaniella sp. | reverse complement strand
CCTCTTCTTCCTGGTCTACGCCGGCTCGACCAACGGGCTGCCCCATCTGGGCCGCCAGCTCGCCGCCCTGAACTGGCGCCATGCGGTCTGGGCCGGGGCCTGCGTGGCGACCTACAACCTGACGTTCTTCGCGGGCGTGAAGGCCACGGGGGTGGCGGTGGGCACGGCGCTGACCATCGGCAGCGGCCCGATCTGGGCCGGGCTGCTGCAACTGATCGGCGGCGCGCGGCCCGGCGCGGGCTGGTGGGCAGGCACGCTGCTGGCCGTAGGCGGTGGCGTCCTGCTGGTGTTTGGGCGCGGCGACGCGCTGCAGGCCGATCTCCTGGGTATCGCCCTGTGCCTGACCTCGGGCCTGACCTATGCGGTCTATACCCTGCTGAACAAGCAACTGGTGCAGCACTCGGCGCCGGCCGTCGGCACACTGGCCGTGTTCACGGTGGGCGCGCTGCTGGCCCTGCCGGCCGCCGCATTCTGGGCCGGCTCCTTGCAGATCACGGCCACAGGCTGGCTGATGGTGAGTTTTCTGGGAATCGCCTCGACGGGGATCGCCTACTTGCTGTTCAGCACGGGCCTGCGCGGCATCAGCGCCGCCACCGGCGTGTCACTGGCGCTGATGGAGCCTGTCACCGCCTTCCTGCTGGCCCTGCTGGTGGTGGGCGAACGGCCCGGCGCGCTGGCCTACGCGGGCCTGGCGGCGCTGCTGGCCGGACTGGCCATCGTGATCCGCGCCGAGACGCGGTAATCCGCCTGGACGCACGCGCCTCAAATGCGAAGACCCTGCACAAGGCAGGGTCTTCGCATTCAGGCCGGCGAGGGCCCCGGGCCGCATGGCCCCGGGGTTCAGGCCGATTCGCGCAGGCTGCGGCGGCGTTCGTGCTCCTGCAGGTAGCGCTTGCGCAGACGGATCGACTTGGGCGTGACCTCGACCAGTTCGTCGTCGGCGATGAATTCGACGGCGTATTCCAGGTTCAGCGCGATGGGCGGCACCAGGTCGATGTGCTCGTCCTTGCCGGAGGCACGCACGTTGGTCAGCTTCTTTTCCTTGATCGGATTGACCACCAGATCGTTGTCGCGCGAATGGATGCCGATGATCATGCCTTCGTAGACCGGATCCTGGGGCGACACGAACATGCGGCCGCGTTCCTGCAGCTTCCACAGGGCGTAGGCCACGGCGGTGCCGTCGTCCTGGCTGATCAGCACGCCGTTGCGGCGCTCGCCCACCCCGCCTTCGCGCACCGGCGCGTAGTCGTCGAAGATGTGGCTCATCAGGCCGGTGCCGCGCGTCAGGGTCAGGAATTCGCTCTGGAAGCCGATCAGGCCGCGCGCCGGGATGCGGTATTCCAGGCGGGTGCGGCCGCGCCCGTCGGGCTGCATGTCCTGCAGGTCGCCCTTGCGCCGGCCCAGTTCCTCCATCACGCCGCCCTGGTGCGAGTCTTCCACGTCCACGGTCAGCAGCTCGTAGGGTTCGCACTTCACGCCGTCGATGTCCTTGAACATCACGCGCGGACGCGACACCGCCAGTTCATAGCCTTCGCGGCGCATGTTTTCCAGCAGGATGGTCAGGTGCAGTTCGCCCCGGCCGCAGACTTCGAACACGGTGTCGTCGTCGGTGTCGTTCACGCGCAGGGCGACGTTGGACTTCAGTTCGCGGTCCAGGCGGTCGCGCAGCTGGCGGCTGGTGACGAACTTGCCTTCGCGGCCGGCCAGCGGCGAGGTGTTGACCATGAAGTTCATGGTCAGCGTGGGCTCGTCGATGCGCAGCATCGGCAGCGCCTCCGGCACGGCCGGATCCATCAGCGTGCAGCCGATGCCGATGTCCTCGATGCCGTTGATCAGCACGATGTCGCCGGCCTCGGCCTCGTTCACCAGTTCGCGTTCCAGGCCCTTGAACTTCAGCACCTGGTTGACGCGGCCCTTGAAGGATTCGCCGTCGGGACCGAATTTCACCACCACGTCCTGCGCGGCGCGCAGGCGGCCGCGATTGATGCGGCCCACGCCGATCTTGCCGACGTAGCTGCTGTAGTCCAGCGAGATGATCTGCAGCTGCAGGGGGCCGTCGGCGTCGTCGTCGCGCTGCGGCACGTATTGCAGGATGGCTTCGAACAGCGGCCGCATGTCGCCGGAGCGCACGTCCTCGGTCAGCCCGGCATAGCCCGACAAGCCCGAGGCGTAGATCACCGGGAAGTCCAGCTGCTCTTCCGTGGCGCCCAGCTTGTCGAACAGGTCGAAGGTGGCGTTGACCACGTAGTCCGGGCGCGCACCCGGGCGGTCGACCTTGTTGAC
>CBFGXR010000397.1:0-2291 GCA_965652675.1 uncultured Castellaniella sp. | reverse complement strand
GCGTCCGCCTCGGACGACTGGACCGACGCCGTGCCCGACGACCCGGCCGAGCCTTTCGACGCCGCCGCTTCCCTGGACGACCTGGGCATGGACCCCGGCGCGGCCGGGGTCATCGCCGGCCTGTCCGCCGAGCCGCCCGCGTCCAGACAGGAAACCCCCGATCCGGGCCGGATGACGGCCCAGGATTGGCCGGCGGTGGCCGCCGCCCTGCCGGCCGGCGGCGCGGCCCGGGCGCTGGCCCTGAACAGCGAATGGCTGTCCGGCGACGAGCGCCAGATCCGCCTGCGGGTGGCGATCCATACGTATGCCGACGGCGGTGGCCACGACCGGCTGCGCACCGTCCTGTCCGAATATTTCGGCCGGGTCCTGCGGCTGGACGTCGAATACGGCGCCACGGGCGACGACACCGCCCATGCCGTGGACCAGGCCGAACGCGCCCAGCGCCAGCAGGCCGCCGAGCAGGCGGTCGAACAGGACGAACTGGTCCGGACGCTGGCGCAGCGCTTCGCCGCCCGCGTCGTGCCGGGCTCGATCCGTCCGTCCGCGGGCACGCCTGCGGTATAGTCGCACTCTTTGTTCGAATCCCAAGCACTCCAGGACACCGCCATGATGAAAGGTCAGATCGCCGGGCTGATGCGCCAGGCCCAGCAGATGCAGGAAAACATGAAGAAGGCCCAGGACGCCCTGGCCGACCTGGTGGTCGAGGGCGCCGCGGGCGGCGGCCTGGTCAAGGTCACCATGAGCTGCAAATACGACGTCAAGCGCGTGGTCATCGATCCGTCGCTGTTCGACGACGATCGCGACATGATCGAGGATCTGGTCGCGGCGGCCTTCAACGACGCCCAGCGCAAGGCCGAGGCCACCGCCCAGGAAAAGATGTCCGCCGTGACGGCCGGCCTGTCCCTGCCGCCGGGCATGAAGCTGCCGTTCTGAGATGGCCGCCGGCCTGCCCGAACCGGAACCCCTGCGCGCCCTGATCGACGCCCTGCGGGGGCTGCCCGGCGTGGGCGTGCGCACCGCCCGGCGCATGGCCTATCACCTGCTGCAGCACGATCCGGACGGCGCGCTGCGCCTGGGCGACGCGCTGCGCGACGCGGTCGGCGGGCTGTGCCACTGTGAACGCTGCAATTCCTTTTCCCAGACGCCGGTGTGCGCCACCTGCGAAAACCCGGACCGGGACCCGTCCGTGCTGTGCGTCGTCGAGACGCCGGCCGACCAGAACATGATCGAGGCCAGCCACGGCTACCAGGGCCTGTACTACGTGCTGATGGGGCGCCTGGCGCCCCTGGAAGGCGTGGGGCCGGACCAGGTCCGGTTCGCGCCCCTGCGGGACCGGGTCCGGGACGGGCAGGTCCGGGAAGTCATCCTGGCCACCAATTTCACCGCCGAGGGCGAGACCACGGCCTACTACCTGGCCGAAATGCTGCGCGAATGCGGCGTCAAGGTGACCCGGCTGGCGCGCGGCGTGCCCAGCGGCAGCGAACTGGAATATGTCGACGCCGGCACGATCGCCTGGGCCCTGATGGAACGGCGGCCCGGCTGAACGCCCCGTGCCTGTGTGTCCCGGCATGCCCCTGCCCAGGGTGCGTGCCGATGGGCCGGCGGCGGCCGGCTGCGCTATCATCGAACCTTCAAACGCAGCATGACCACCAGGGAGACAAGCCATCATGCCGATTTCACGTCGTGAACTGCTCAAGACCGCCGGTGCGGCGGGGCTGCTGGGCGCCGTGCCCGGAATGTCCTTCGCGCAGGGCGCGGCCGCGCTCGAAAAGAAGGCGCTGACCATCGCCGTCGGCGGCCAGGCGCTGATCTACTACCTGCCGCTGTCGGTGGCGCACCTGAAGGGCTACTTCAAGGAAGAGGGCCTGGACGTCACCGTCGCCGACTTCGCGGGCGGATCGAAGGCCCTGCAGGCCGTGGTGGGCGGCAGCGCCGACGTGGTGTCCGGCGCCTTCGAGCACACCATCAATCTGCAGGCCAAGGGCCAGTACTACCGCTGCTTCGCCCTGCAGGGCCGGGCGCCCATGATCGTGCTGGGCGTCTCGAAGAAGACCATGGCCGATTACAAGGCGCCCGCCGACCTGAAGGGCAAGAAGATCGGCGTCACGGCGCCGGGCTCTTCGACCAACATGATGGTCAGCTTCTTCCTGGCGCAGCACGGGCTCAAGCCCACCGACGTGTCCTTCATCGGCGTGGGCGCGGGCGCGGGGGCGATCACGGCCCTGCGCTCCGGCCAGATCGACGCCATCGCCAACCTGGACCCGGTGATCAGCACCCTGGTCAAGGAAGAC
>CBFGXR010000396.1:0-2292 GCA_965652675.1 uncultured Castellaniella sp. | reverse complement strand
TTCACGCGCTTTGCCTTTGCCCATTCCGATGCCGCCGTCGCCATCGCCAACGACACCTTTTATGGCCTGGGAGCCGGGGTGTGGACGCGCGACGGTTCGCAGGCCTACCGCGTGGGACGCCAGATCCAGGCCGGCCGGGTCTGGACCAACTGCTACCACCTGTACCCGGCGCACGCGGCCTTCGGCGGCTACAAGCAGTCCGGTATCGGCCGCGAGACCCACAAGATGGCGTTGAACGCCTACCAGCAGACGAAGTGCCTGCTGGTCAGCTACAGCCCGAACGCGCTCGGGTTCTTCTGACGCAGATATGACGCCGGCCCGATGGCCGGCGTTTTTCATTCCGGCTCTGAAAAAACGGCGCTCCGCCGGAGCGTCGGGGAGCCGTTCGTTCAAAAGGAGGAGTATCGATGGAAACCACCATGAAAGCCGCCGTCGTGCGCGAGTTCGGCAAGCCGCTGGTCATCGAGGAAGTTGCCGTGCCCCGGCCCGGTCCCGGACAGATCCTGGTCCGGATCGAGGCGTCGGGCGTTTGCCATACCGACCTGCATGCCGCGCATGGCGACTGGCCGGTCAAGCCCAAGCCGCCCTTCATCCCGGGTCACGAGGGCGTGGGATACGTGGTCGGCCTGGGAGCGGGCGTGCGCCACGTCAAGGAGGGCGACCGCGTCGGGATTCCCTGGCTGTATTCGGCGTGCGGGCATTGCGCCCATTGCCTGGGCGGCTGGGAAACCCTGTGCGAGAGCCAGCAGAACACCGGTTATTCGGTCAACGGCGGCTTCGCCCGCTACACCGTGGCCGAGGCCGACTACGTCGGCCGCCTGCCCGATGAGGTCGGGTTCGTCGAGATCGCACCGGTCCTGTGCGCGGGCGTCACCGTCTACAAGGGCCTGAAGGTCACCGACACCAAGCCTGGCGACTGGGTGGTGATCTCCGGGATCGGCGGATTGGGCCACATGGCGGTCCAGTACGCACGGGCGATGGGCCTGAACGTCGCCGCGGTGGACATCGATGACGGCAAGCTCGCGCTGGCGCGCAGGCTGGGTGCGGAAGTGACGGTGAACGCCAGGGAAACCGATCCCGCGGCGTATCTGCGGCGCGAGATCGGCGGCGCCCACGGTGTGCTGGTGACCGCCGTGTCCCCCAAGGCGTTCGAACAGGCGCTGGGCATGGCGCGGCGGGGCGGCACGATCGCCTTGAACGGCCTGCCGCCGGGGGATTTCCCTCTGCCGATCTTCGACATGGTGCTCAACGGCATCACGGTGCGGGGCTCCATCGTGGGGACCCGCCTGGACCTGCAGGAGGCCCTGGATTTCGCCGGCGAGGGGAAGGTCGCGGCCACCGTTTCCACCGAAAGGCAGGAGAACGTCAACGAGGTCTTCGACCGCATGCTGCAGGGCCGGATCGACGGCCGCGTCGTGCTCGACATGGCGGCGTGATCGCGCGATCCGGTCCGGATCGCGCCCCCGGTCCTGTCCGGGATGCCGCCCCCGGGGATGCGATCCCCGGGGGCGGCAGCGGCGCTCAGGCGGCCTGGGCCTGGCCCTCGGCCTCGGCGAGGCCGATCGGCTGGGCGTGGGCGTTCGTGCCCAGCGGCGCTTCGCCCGACGACAGGGCTTCGTCCAGGCGGCGCTTGTCCAGTTCGCCTTCCCAGCGGGCCACCACCACGGTGGCGGTGGCGTTGCCCACCAGGTTGGTCAGGGCGCGGCATTCGGACATGAAGCGGTCCACGCCCAGGATCAGGGCCATGCCGGCCACCGGCACCGAGGGGATGACCGACAGCGTGGCCGCCAGCGTGATGAAGCCGGCGCCGGTGACGCCGGCCGCGCCCTTGGAACTGAGCATGGCCACCAGCAACAGCAGGATCTGGTCGCCCAGGCTCAGGGGGATGTCGCAGGCCTGGGCGATGAACAGGGCCGCCATGGTCATGTAGATGTTGGTGCCGTCCAGGTTGAAGGAATAGCCCGTGGGGATCACCAGGCCCACGACCGACTTCGAGCAGCCGGCGCCTTCCATCTTCTGCATCAGGGTGGGCAGGGCGGCTTCCGAGGAGCTGGTGCCTAGCACCAGCAGCAGTTCTTCGCGGATGTAGCGCACCAGCTTCAGGATCGAGAAGCCGTTGTAGCGGGCCACCGCGCCCAGGACGACCAGCACGAACAGCACGGCCGTGGCGTAGAACGTGCCCACCAGCATCGCCAGATTCAGCACCGAGCCGATGCCGTACTTGCCGATGGTGAAGGCCATGGCGCCGAAGGCTCCGATCGGGGCGGCCTTCATCAGGATCTCCACGATCTT
>CBFGXR010000395.1:0-2293 GCA_965652675.1 uncultured Castellaniella sp. | reverse complement strand
AGGCAGCAGTCCGGCCGCCAGGTCGTCGTCGGCGCCGGGGCGCAGGTGCAGGGTGGCCGTCAGCTGGCCTTCCAGCGCCCGGGCGACGGCCGCCAGTTCCTCGGGGGAGGCGCAGCGCACGACCAGGGCGCTGGCGCCGAACACTTCGGCGCCCAGATTGACCGGGTCGGCCAGGAACGCCCGGGCCGTGGTCGCCGCCAGGCCGGCCTGGCAGGGCGCGGGGCCGTCGCCCGCGGCGCCGCGCGCCAGGGGCTCGACGCCCGCGTGGCCGTGCAGGCGTTCGACGCCTTCCCGGTAGGACCGGGCGATGCCCGTGGTCAGCATGGTGGCGGCCGGCGCGGCGCCCACGCCCTCGGCGGCCAGGCGGACGAAGCGGTCCAGGTCCGGTCCGTCCAGGCCGACGATCAGGCCCGGGTTGGTGCACAGCTGGCCCGCGCTGCCCGTCAGCGAGGCGACGAAGCCTTTGGCGATGTCCTCGGCGCGCGCGGCCAGGGCGCCGGGCAGCAGGAACACCGGGTTGGTGCTGCTCATTTCGGCGTAGACGGGGATGGGCACGGGCCGCGCGGCGGCGGTCCGCATCAGGGCCAGGCCGCCCTGGCGGGACCCGGTGAAGCCGACCGCCTGGATCGCGGGATGGCCGACCAGTGCCAGGCTCAGTTCGTGGCCCGGGCCGGCCAGCAGGGAAAAGACGCCTTCGTGCAGGCCGCATTGCTGCACGGCGCGGCGGATGGCGCGACCCACCAGCTCCGAGGTGCCGGGGTGCGCCGGGTGCGCCTTGACGACGACCGGGGCGCCGGCGGCCAGCGCCGACGCGGTATCGCCGCCCGCCACCGAAAAGGCCAGGGGGAAATTGCTGGCGCCGAACACGGCCACCGGCCCCACGGGGATGTGGCGCAGGCGGATGTCGCCGCGCGGCAGCGGCGTGCGTTCGGGCGGGGCATGGTCGATGCGGGCGCCGACCCAGTCGCCGTCGCGCACCACGCGGGCGAACAGGCGCAGCTGGTTCACGGTGCGGCCGCGCTCGCCTTCCAGGCGCGGCCGGGGCAGGCCGGTTTCGCGCATGGCGCGCTCGATCAGGGCGTCGCCCAGGTCCAGGATGGATTGGGCGACGGCTTCCAGGAATGCGGCGCGCGTTTCCAGGCCGGTCTCGCGGTAAGAGGCGAAGGCGGCCTCGGCCAGCCGCGCCGCCCGGTCCACCTGGCTCGCGTCGGCGCCGTGCCAGGCGGGTTCGAGCGCTTCGCCCGTGGCGGGGTCGCAGGCGTGGAATTCGGCGCCGGTGCCAGGGATGTCCTGGCCGCCGATCAGTTGGGTGCCGGTGATCTGCATGATGGGGTCCTTCGTGTCAGTCGTCTGTCGGGGCCGCGCCGTCCGGGCGGCGGGCCGGGGTCGTGCGGACATCGAGCCGCAGGCCGATGTCCAGGGATTCGTCGGGCGCCAGGACGCGCAGTCCGGTGCCGGTCTGGCCGTCCGCGCTCAGGTTGACGGCGTCGCAGACGTGGGTGGCGGGCTCGACGCACAGGTAGCGTCCGGCGTTGGCGTGCAGCACCAGGTGTTCCAGCGGGCCTTCGGCCCGCAGGTCCAGGCCCGGCCCCGCATCCCAGTCCACCCGGGCGCGGCCGTCCCAGCCGCCCAGGAAGGCGGTCCAGGTCTGTGTGCCGCGCGTCCAGTCCTCGCGGCGGTTGGGCCGGGGAAAGCGCGCCAGTTCGTGCTCGTGGGCCCACTCGGTCGCGGCGCTCAGCCGGGCGCGCGTCGCGGTGAAGTAGGGGTGCAGGCCCAGGCCGGCCGGCATCGGGGTGTCCGACCGGTTGCGCAGCGACAGGCGGATGCGCAGGCCCGCGGGTTCCAGCCGGATGGTCTGGCGCAGCCGCCAGGCCCAGGGCCAGCCGCCGACGCCGGCCGGATGGTCCAGGGTGAGTTCGGCGTGGTCCACGCCGGATTCCAGCACTGTCCAGGGCATCGCCTGCGCCTGTCCGTGCAGGGCATGCGGATGGCCGGGCAGGGCTTCCAGCGTCAGGATATTGGACCGCCAGCGCAGCCGGGCGTCGCGCACGCGGTTGGAAAACGGCGCCAGCGGGAAGAGGCCGCCCTTGGGCCAGGCGTCGGCGGGCCAGCCGTCGCTGTCGATCGGGACCAGCCAGTCGCGCGCCCCTTCGGGCAGTGTTTCTTGTGCCGGAGCCGGCCCCGGCAATGAGATCAACGAGCCGGCCGCGGCCAGAGCCAGCAATGTGCGTCGCGCGAGAGCCACAATCGATTCCACAACCCTGTTTCCTGCTACAGCTGCAGCAATATTCTT
>CBFGXR010000394.1:0-2298 GCA_965652675.1 uncultured Castellaniella sp. | reverse complement strand
CTCGGGCGCCGAGGTGGCGCTGGCCGCGCCCGCGAAATCGGCGATGGCGATCGGATACTGGGTGGCGCCGACGCCGGAAATGTCGACGCGCAATTGCGCGTGGGCCGCCGTGGCGCCCGCGGCGGCCAGCGCGAGGCCCAGGCCGGCCGAGGCGGCGCGCCGCCAGAGGCGGCCGATGAAGCCGGAGGCTGTGAATACGGTCATGGTGACGATCTCCTTAGTCGTACATGCGGTAGTCCACGTCAATATACGACGGATACTTGCCGCCAGGCGGTTTCGGGAAGGGCGAGCAGGCCAGGATCCCCTTCTGGACGGCATCGTCGAAACGGGGATTGCCCGAGGATCGGGTCAGGTCGACGCCCTGTACTTGTCCGTTGGACCCCAGCCGGGTGCGGAAGCTGGCCGTGGGGTTGGCCGAGCCGCTGCGCGGGGGCACGTTGTAGACCACGCCGGGCTGGACGCAGGCGCGCACCTTGGCCGCGTAGCCGTCGTTGCCGCCGCCGCCGCGCTGGTTGCGGTCGGCGTTGCCGCTGGGAATGCCGGCGGCCTCCAGGGCGTCGCCGCGCATGGCGGCCTTCAGGGCCTGGCGCTTGGCCTCGGCTTCCTTGGCGGCCTTTTCCTTCGCGGCTTTTTCCTTGGCCGCCTTTTCGGCCGCGGCCTTGTCAGCGGCAGCTTTTTCGGCGGCGGCTTTCGCGGCCTTTTCCTTTTCGGCCTTCTCTTGCTCGGCTTTTTCCTTGGCGGCCTGCGCGGCGGCTTCCTTTTCGGCCTTTTCCTTGGCGGCCTTTTCGCGGGCGGCCTTGTCCGCCGCGGCCTTCTCGGCAGCCGCCTTGTCCGCCGCCGCTTTCTCCGCCGCGGCCTTTTCAGCCTTTTCCTTTTCGGCCTGCTCCTGGGCCGCCTTTGCCTGGGCGGCCTGTTCGGCGGCTTCCTTCTCGGCCTTTTCCTTGGCGGCCTGCTCGGCCAGGCGGCGTTCCATGTCCTCGCGCGCCTTGCGTTCCTTGGCCAGGGCGATTTCGGCGTCGGCCTTCGCCTGGGCGGCCGCGGCGGCGCGCGCCTGGGCTTCGGCCAGTTGCGCCTGCCGCGCGGCCTCGGCCTGGGCGGCCGCCTGTTCGGCGGCCAGGCGCGCGCTGTCGTCCGGCTGCGGCTCGGGTTCCGGCGCGGGTTTGGGTTCCGGTTGGGGTTCGGGCTGCTGCTCTTCGGGCTGCTCCTGTGGTGCGGCGGCGTCGGCCACCGTGCCCTGGGCCCAGAGCTCGACCTGGACGGGACCGGGATTGTCGGGCGCGGTGGAGAATCCCACCACCATCAGCAGGATCAGCAGCCCGTGGGCGGCCAGGGAGACGATCAGGCCGCGCCGGTCGTCACGCGCGCCGGGGCGCGCGTCGTCGTCGGTATCGGTGTTGAAGAAGCGGTCGAACAGATTCATGGAGCGGCTGTCAGTGCGCGGCCGGGGCGTTCTGGTTGACCAGCAGCCCCAGCTTGCCGATCCCGCCGTTGCGCAGCTGGTCCATGACCTGCATGACGGATTCGTAGGGCACCTTGCCGTCGGCGGAAATCACCACCGGAGTGTCGGCCGTGGCGACCGCGCGGACCTCGGCCAGCAGGTTGGCCTTGTCGATGGGCCGGAACGAGGCGCCGCCTTCGCGCACCCGCAGGGCGATCGCGCCCTGGGCGTCGATCTGGACCTCGATGGGCTGGACGGGCACGTCGGAGGCCGTGCCGACCGAGGGCAGCTCGATCTGGCCCGGCGTGATCATGGGCGCGGTGACCATGAAGATCACCAGCAGGACCAGCATGACGTCGATGTAGGGCACGACGTTGATGTCGTTCTTCATGCGGCGTGAGCGACGGCTGCCGAGCGAAGTCATGTCAATGCACCTGGCGCTGGAGGATGTTCAGGAATTCGTCGACGAAGCTCTCGAAGCGGATCGACAGCCGGTCGATTTGATTGGTGTAGCGGTTGTACGCCAGCACGGCCGGGATGGCGGCGAACAGGCCGATGGCGGTCGCGATCAGGGCCTCGGCGATCCCCGGGGCCACGGCGGCCAGGGTTGCCTGCTGCATGGTGGACAGGCCCATGAAGGCGTGCATGATCCCCCAGACCGTGCCCAGCAGCCCGATGTAGGGGCTGACCGAGCCGGTGGAGGCGAGGAAGTTCAGGTGCGATTCCAGGCTGTCCATTTCCCGCTGGAAGGCGGCCTTCATGGCGCGCCGGGGCGCGTCCAGCAGGGTGTCGCCCCGGCTGGACGAGCGGCGCGCCTTGACGAATTCGGTCATGCCGGCGTCGAAGATGCGCGCCAGCGC
>CBFGXR010000393.1:0-2305 GCA_965652675.1 uncultured Castellaniella sp. | reverse complement strand
CAGGCCGCGCCGGCCGTCGCCCGCATCCTGGCCGAGGAAATCGGCTCGGACGGCGACCCGGATGCCTTCCTGGCCCTGGCCGAACAGTACCGCCGCGTCCCGGTCTGACTTCGCCCGTATTTGACGGATCCGGGCGGTTGGCGCGCCGGGAGGCGGCCGCGCGTCGCAGGCGCGTGACCGGGCGGCCGTTTGTTTCAGCGGGGCGCGGATACATCATGTTGTGATCTGGCAACATTCATTAGGGTAAGCCATCATTCGCTCATGGTTTTCCCTAGATAAATTTACATTTATAAACAAAAATTTCTTTTGTTAAATGTTAAGTAGCGTCAAGACTGGGGACAGTTAAAGCTATACTCCTACCGTTCATGTCAAATGTGCATGGAAATGTATTTTTGATGTCTGGATTTAATTGTTGTGACTGGTAAATTGTGACAATTGATTCAGGTGCGGGCATCGCCGCTGATGTGCCTGTGATGAAGCCGGCTTCCGTTCACGGAATCCGGCAATAGCCAAAAAGGGATCCCATGTCCACTCTCGATTCCACGCTGTTGAACGACATCCGTGAGGTCAATCTGTCCTACCTGATGCTGGCCCAGCGCCTGCTGCGTGAAAATCTGGCCGCCGGCATGTTCCGACTGGGCTTCGACGCCGACGTCGCGGAAATCATCCTCAATCTGTCGCCGGCCCAGATCGTCCGCCTGGCCAGTTCCAATTCCGTGCTGTGCGCCTTCCGCCTGAACGACGCCCAGCTGCTCAATTCCCTGACGCACGAAGTCCTGGGTGGGGTGCTGCAGCAGGCGCATTCCACCATCCTGATGGCCCGGCAGGAAACCGTTACCGCCTGAGCCGTCACATGTCCAGCAAGAGCGTTTCCCGGGAAGCAGACGACATCCTGCTCGCCACGGACATGATCCGTCTGGGCGCCCGTCTGCAGGTGCTGCAGGCGGAAACGTCCCTCAGCTACGACCGGCTGGCGCGCCTGTACCGCGAGGTCAAGGGCGCTTCGCCCCCCAAGGGCATGCTGCCGTTTTCGGTGGACTGGTTCATGACCTGGCTGCCGAACATCCATTCCAGCCTGTTCTACAACATCTACCGTTACATGGACACCTTCACGCCGGCGAAGAAATCGCAGGCGCTGGTGGAGGCGTATCGTCTGTATCTCGAACAGTCCTCCGTGGGCCTGCAGCCCGGCGAGGACGCCGACGAACCCGTGCTCAGCTTCACGCGCGCCTGGATGCTGGTGCGTTTCTTCGAAAGCGGACTGGTGCAGCTGTCCGGCTGCCAGCAGTGTCAGGGCCTGTTCGTCGCCCATGCGCACGATCCGGAGTCGGGGTTCGTCTGCGCCATCTGCAAGCCGCCGCCCCGGGCGGGCAAGACCCGCGCCCGCCGCCGGCCGATGGCGCACCTGCCGGCCTGATCCGGGATTTGTGGACAAAAAGACCTGTTTAACCGTGCTTTTGAATGCAGGAAAACAGGGGATGATGGCGATATTCTGACTCTCGAGGCGTGCGCACGTGTTTATCATCCTGGGATACCTGATCGTCGGGGCGGGGGTCTTTGTCAGTTTCGTCTTGATGGGCGGCCACATGGGCGCCCTGTACCAGCCCTTCGAATTCACGCTCATCGGCGGCGCGGCGCTGGGCGCGTACATCGCCTCCAGCAACGGCGCCTCGATCAAGCTGCTGATCGAGGCCATTCCCAAGGCACTCAAGCGCAATCCCTACGGCAAGCCGCTTTACATGGAACTGCTGGCCCTGCTGTACACCCTGCTGAACAAGGCGCGGCGCGACGGGCTGATGTCGATCGAGTCCGACATCGAAGACCCCAAGGCCAGCGCCATTTTCACCCAGTATCCCCAGGTCCAGAAGGACGCCAAGCTGATGGAGTTCCTGACGGACTACCTGCGCATCATGATCAGCGGCAACATGAACTCCTTCGAGATCGAAACGCTGATGGACCAGGAAATCGAAGCCCTGCACAACGAACACCACACCCCCGTCAACGCCGTGCGCGCCGTGGCTGACGGGCTGCCCGCCTTCGGCATCGTGGCCGCCGTGCTGGGGGTGGTCAAGGCCCTGGCGGCCGTCGATCAGCCGCCGGCCATCCTGGCCGACCTGATTTCCAAGGCCATGGTCGGCACCTTCCTGGGCATCCTGCTGTCCTACGGTTTCTGCGCGCCGTTCGCCTCGGCGGTCGAGCGCCAGTCGGTGGCTTCGATCAAGGTGCTCGAATGCATCAAGGTCACCCTGCTGGCCAGCATGAACGGCTACCCGCCGCCGCTGGCCGTCGAATTCGGCCGCAAGGT
>CBFGXR010000392.1:0-2318 GCA_965652675.1 uncultured Castellaniella sp. | reverse complement strand
ATCCCCAACATCGTCGGCATCAAGGAAAGCAGCGGCAGCTTCAACCGCGCCCTGTCCCTGATCCAGGCCGGCATCCCGGACTTCCAGATCATCAGCGGTTCCGACGACATGGCGGCCGATTTCCTGTTCTGGGGCGTGCGCAGCTGGATCAGCGGCGGCGCCAACGTCTTCCCGGGCGAGCAGGCCAGGATGGTCAAGGCCGCCGCCGAAGGCCGGTGGGACGAGGTCCGCGGCCTGATGAGCGGCATGTATCCGGTGATCCTGGCGATGGAATCCGGCGACTACAACCAGAAGGCCAAGCTGGGCTGCCGCCGCCATGGCGTCGAGGCCGGCCCGGTGCGCCTGCCCCTGGCCCCGCTGTCCGAGCAGGACGAACGCGCCTTCCTGGCGCAGCTGGACGCCTACCAGGGCTGAGGAGACCACCATGCCGCAGACCAAGGAACAGATCTTCGCCCAGGCCCGCGCGGGCAGCCTGTGGGCCGCCCACCTGATCCCCGGCCATGACAGGCCGGTCGCCCGGATGGACAACACCACGCCGATCGACAACAGCGTGATCGGCGCCATCGAGTCGGGCACCGCCGCCGACATCGACCTGGCGGTGCGCGTGGCGCGCGCCGGCTTCAAGTCCGGCGAATGGTCGCAACGGGCGCCCGCCGAACGCAAGCGCGTCATGCTGGCCTGGGCGGACCTGATGACGGCGCACGCCGAGGAACTGGCGGCGCTGGACTGCATCGACGCCGGCAAGCCGATCACCGAGTGCCTAAACACGGACATGCCGGCCACGCTGGACACCTTCCGCTGGTATGCGGAGGCCATCGACAAATGCTTCGGCCGCATCGCCCCGACCGGGCCGGCCGCCACGGGCCTGATCGTCAAGGAACCCATCGGCGTGGTGGGGGCCGTGCTGCCCTGGAATTTCCCGGCCCAGATGTACGCCTGGAAGGTCGCCCCCGCGCTGGCGGCCGGCAATTCGGTCATCGTCAAGCCGGCCGAACTCACGTCCCTGAGCGCCTACCGCATGACCCAGCTGGCCCACGAGGCCGGGGTCCCGGCGGCGGCGCTGCAACTGGTGACCGCCCTGGGCGAGTCAGTCGGCGAGGCGCTGGGCCGTCACATGGACGTGGATGTGGTGTCCTTCACCGGCTCCACCGAGGTCGGCCGCTATTTCCTGAAATACTCCGCCGAGAGCAACCTGAAGGAAATCGTCCTGGAATGCGGCGGCAAGAGTCCGCAGGTGATCTTCGACGACGCGGACCCGGACGGCCTGGTGGACCACGTGCTCGCCGCCGCCTTCTGGAACATGGGCGAGAACTGCAGCTGCGGCTCGCGCCTGATCGTCCAGGCCGGCGTCAAGGACGCGGTGCTGGACCGCCTGCGCGCGCGCCTGTCGAACTGGAAGGTCGGCCTGCCCACGGACGAATCCGTGCAGATCGGTCCCATGGTCGAACGCGCGCACTTCGACAAGGTGCGCGGCTTCCTGGAAGGCGCGGCGGCCGAGGGCGCGCGCCTGGCGCACGGCGGCCGCATCCATTCGGAACTGGGCAGCGGCTGGTACGTCGAGCCCACCATCTTCGACGGCGTCACGCGCGAATCGCGTCTGTTCCGCGAAGAGGTCTTCGGTCCCATCCTGGCCGTGTCCACCTTCGAGACCGAGGCCGAGGCCATCGAACTGGCCAACGACAGCCACTACGGCTTGGCGGCGTCCCTGTACACCCGCGACGTGGGCCGCGCACAGCGCGTGGCGCGCGCCATCCAGGCGGGCACGGTGTCGGTCAACGGCTTTTCGGAAGGCGACATCACCACCCCGTTCGGCGGCTACAAGCAGTCCGGCTTCGGCGGCCGCGACAACGGCCTGGAAGCCCTGGATCAGTACCAGCAGGTCAAGACGATCTGGTATGTGAACTGAGGATGAAAAAGGCGCCGTGAGGCGCCTTTTTCATCCCTCGATCACCGTGTGGGTGAATTCCATCAGGTAGTCCATCAGCGCGTCCGCGCCGGCGACGGCCTGTTCGGGGTTGTTGGCGTGGATGCCCTCGGCCAGCATCAGGTGGCAGCGGGCGCCGCGTTCCAGGTCGCCCTCGTGCTGGTAGGCGTACCAGAAGCGCCGGCACTGGATGATCATCGGGATGATCGCCTGCACGGCGTAGGGGTTGCGGCTGGCCTCGTGCGTGACGCGGTCCAGCGCCTGGTCGGCGCGCATGTAGCCCGCCAGGTCGCCCTGGCGCGCGGCTTCCGTCATGTCGTGCGCGCATTGCAGCAGGGCGGCGCGCTTGAAAGCGTCCGAGGCTTGGCCCTTCTCCTTCTCGACGTTGCTCTCA
>CBFGXR010000391.1:0-2318 GCA_965652675.1 uncultured Castellaniella sp. | reverse complement strand
CCTGTGGGCGGACACGCCCAGCCAGCCCGGCGGCCGCGTGTCGTCCCGCAGGATGCGCGCCGCGTCGGCGGCGCGCAGCTGCACGCCGTCGGCCTCGGCCCACCAGGCGGCCGGATGGACGCTGTTGACCAGGCAACGCGCCCCATGCTGCCGGGACAGGGACAGCACGGCCAGGAAGGCCTCGCGCAGCGAAGCCGGATCGCCCCGCCAGTCCGGTTCCCGGAATTGCACCAGTTGCAGGCCGCGCAGCAGTTCCTGGCGCAGGTCGGCCAGCCAGTCGGCCAGACCGTCGGGATGGCCGATGTGGCTGAGGCGGTAGCGCGTGGGCAGGCGCAGCCAGCGCAGCGGCGGCGCGGCGGCCGGCAGCAGCGAACCGCCGCCCGGGCCGATGGGGTGCTCGGATTCGTCCAGGCGGATTTCCCAGGGGTCCACCCAGTCCAGCGCCTGGTTCTCGCGGCCGTGGGGCTCGCCTTCCCAGGCGGTCACCTGGCAGAAGGCCAGTTCGACGATGGTCTTGGGGTATTCGTGCACGTGCACCACCCAGGGATAGACGCGGGTGGCGCGGATGCCCAGTTCCTCGTCCAGTTCGCGCACCAGCGCCTGTTCGACGGTTTCGCCGGCCTCGATCTTGCCGCCGGGGAATTCCCACCAGCCGGGCCAGGCCTTGCCTTCGGGACGCTGGCCCAGCAGCAGCCGGCCCCGGGAATCGATGATCAGGCCCGCGGCCACGCGGATGTAAGGCTTGGAATCGGTCATGACGGATCAAAAACGAAAAGAGGTGGATGGCGGGCGTGGCCTCAGACGTGGCGGGCGGCCCAGTCACGCGCGAACTGGCGGGCCACGCGCCCGGACCGGGAGCCGCGTTCCAGCGTCCATTGCAGGGCCTCGGTGCGGGCGTCCCGGACCTGGGCTTCGTCGCAGCCGTGGACGCGCAGCCAGTGGCCGACGATGTCCAGGTAGTCGTCCTGGGCGAAGGGGTAGAACGACAGCCACAGGCCGAAGCGTTCCGACAGGGAAATCTTTTCCTCGACGGTTTCGCCGGGATGGATTTCGCCGTCGGGCTGGTGCTGGGCCTCGAGGTTTTCATGCATGTATTCCGGCATCAGGTGGCGCCGGTTCGAGGTGGCATAGATCAGCAGGTTGTCGCCCGGCGAGGACACCGAGCCGTCCAGCGCCGATTTCAGCGCCTTGTAGCCGGCCTCGCCTTCCTCGAAGGACAGGTCGTCGCAGAACACGATGTAGTGCTCCGGGCGGCCGTGGGTGAGCTCGATGATCTGGCCCAGGTCGCCGAGATCGGACTTGTCGATCTCGATCAGGCGCAGGCCCCGGTCCGCATGGGCGTCGAGCAGGGCCCGGACCAGCGAGCTCTTGCCCGTGCCGCGCGCCCCGGTCATCAGGACGTTGTTGGCCGGCTTGCCGTCCAGGAAGGCCAGGGTATTGCGTTCCAGGATGGCCTTCTGCCGGTCCACGTGCCGCAGGTCGTCCAGATGGATGGGGGCGATGCGGCGCACGGCCTCGAGCCAGCCGCGCGCGCCCCGGCGCTGCCAGCGGTAGGCATGGGCCGTCCAGTCGATGGCGGGCGGCGCGGGCGGCAGCCAGGCTTCCAACTGGGCCAGCACGCCCATCGCGCGGTTCATCAGCGCCTGCAATCGATCGTCTGCCACGGGGTCTGCCACGGAATTCTCCTGAATGTGATGCGGAAAGTATAATCTGGCTCTTTGCGGCCGCTTCCGGCGGGCGCCCATCAGCATCCGGGTCCGTCTTGAACTTCTCAGAACTGTTCGCTCCCATCGTGTCCGACATGCGGGCGGTCGACGCCGTCATCCGCGCCCGCCTGGATTCCGAAGTCGTCCTCATCCGCACCATCGGCGATTACATCGTCGGCGCCGGCGGCAAGCGCATGCGCCCGGCCATGGTGCTGCTGGTCGCGGGCGCACTGGGTTACCGGGGCGACAATCACCACCGTCTCGCCGCCGTGGTGGAATTCATCCACACCGCCACTCTGCTGCACGACGACGTGGTGGACGAGTCCGACATGCGGCGCGGCCGCGAGACGGCGAACGCCGTGTTCGGCAACGCCGCCAGCGTGCTGGTGGGCGATTACCTGTATTCGCGCTCGTTCGAGATGATGGCCGAATCCGACTCCATGGCCGCCATGGCGGTGCTGTCGGCGGCCACCACCATCATCGCCGAGGGCGAGGTCCTGCAACTGCTGAACGTGCACGACCCGGACGTGTCGCTGGACCGCTACCTGCAGGTGGTGCGCTACAAGACCGCCAAGTTGTTCGAGGCCGCCGCCCAGGTGGGGGCCATCATTT
>CBFGXR010000390.1:0-2329 GCA_965652675.1 uncultured Castellaniella sp. | reverse complement strand
GGTCCGGCTGGTAGTCGAAATCCACGGCCTCGAACGCCAGGCTGGCCCGGTCCGCCCGCAATTCGACGGCGTCGGGGCGGTCGGCGACTTCCTGGCGGTTGCCCAGCAGATCGAACATGCGCTCCATGTCGGCCAGGGCGTGCTTGATCTCGCGGTAGATGAACCCCAGGAAATTCAGCGGCGCGTACAGCTGGGTCAGATAGGCCGACACCAGCACCACGTCGCCCACGGTCATGTGGCCCTGCACCACGCCGCGCGCCGACTGCCACAGCAGCGCGGTCATGCCCAGCGTGATGATGGCGCCCTGCCCCATGTTCAGCAGGTTCAGCGACACCTGGTTGCGCACGGCCGAGTCAACCCAGCGCGTCATGTCGGCGTCGTAGCGGCGGCTCTCGTAGTCCTCGTTGCCGAAGTATTTGACGGTCTCGTAGTTCAGCAGCGCATCGACCGCCCGGCCGTTGGCCTGGCTGTCGAGAGTATTCATGGTGCGGCGATAGGTCATGCGGCGTTCCGTGACCCTCAGCGTGAAGACCACGTAGGCGGCGATGGTGCCCAGGGTCAGCGCGGCGAAGGTCCAGTCGTAGCGCCACAGCAGCACGCCCGTGACCATGGCGATCTCCAGCAGCGTGGGCACGATGTTGAAGACCATGAAATTGAGCAGGAAACCGATGCCCTTGGTGCCGCGCTCGATGTCGCGCGTCAGCCCGCCGGTGCGCCGGCCCATGTGAAAGCGCAGCGACAGCGCCAGCAGATGGCGGAAGACCTGGCTGGCGACCCGCTGGATGGCGCCCTGGGTCACGCGGGCGAACAGGGCATCGCGCAGTTCGCCGAACACCGACGTGGCCAGGCGCGACAGCCCGTAGCCCAGCAGGGCCGCCAGCGGCACGGCCAGCAGCGTCGGCGCCACGCCCAGCGCGTCGACGATGTCCTTGAGCCAGACCGGCGTGGCGACGTTGGCGACCTTGGCCGCGACCAGACAGACGAAAGCCAGCGTGACCCGGCCGCGAAAGGCCCAGACGTACGGCCACAGGGTCTTCAGGGTCAGCCAGTCGTCGCGCCGCGCGGGCGCGGGGCCGGTATGGGAAAAACGCATGGAAATATCCGGAAATCAGGCGAAGGGCGGATGGCGGGGTGTGCGCCGGCGGGACCGCATACAATAAGGCCATCCCAGGAGGACGCGCCGCCCGATCGGCGCATCCCGAGACCCGGTGAACGGGAAAGATTGTATGACTGTTTCAGTTTTCGATTTCGAAGCGGAGCTGGGCGCCTGCGCGGCCGGCGACCGGGCCGCCTTTCTGGCGCTGTACCACCACGAATCTCCCGCCATGCGCGCCCTGGCGCTGGCCATGCTGGACGATCCCGACGCGGCCGACGCCGTGCTGCACGAGACCTTCGTCCTGATCTGGCGCAACGCGGCCGGCTACAGCCCGGCCATCGGCACGGCGCGCGCCTGGATCTACAGCATCCTGCGCTACCGCGCCTCGGCCCATGCGCGACAGATGCGCGCCGAAGGCCGCCACCCGGCGGAAAACACGCCCCTGCCCCGGCTCGACCTGCCGCCCGACGCGCCAACGGGCACGGTGGCCGGCGCCCTGGCCGCCCTGCCCGGCCCCCAGCTCGACGCCCTGCTGCAGGCCTACCTGCATGGCGGCGACCCGGCCCGCATCGCGGCCCGCCTGGACCGGTCCGAGCCCGACATCGAGGCCTCTCTGGACGCCGCCCTGGCGCACATCGACGAGGCGGTGCACGCATGAAGCCCCTGCGTTCCTACTCCGACGACGAGATCGCCCGCTACGTGCTGGGCCTGGACATGCCCGACCGCGTGGCGGACATCCAGGCGCGCCTGGCCCATGACGACGCGGCCGCGGCGCGCGCCCTGAAATGGGAAGCCTATTTCCTGGGCATCGTCGACGCGCTGCCCGCCCAGCCGGCGCCCGACGCCGTGCTGGACCGCATCCGCCAGAGCCTGGGCATGGAAATGGAAGAACCGCCCGTCATGGGCGAGACCCGGACGTCCGGCGCCGAACCGCATCCGGCGTCCCGGGATGATCCGCCACGCCGCCGCGCGCGGCGCGGCCCGCGGCTGCGGCGCGGCCGCGTGGTCCTGGCGCTGGGCATCGGCGTGGCGCTATGCCTGGTGGCCGTGGCGATCTGGGCCAGCCTGCGGCCGGCGCCCGCCGGCACGGTCGTCCGGCACCCCGTCCAGCTGGGCAGCCGCTGAACGGCCTTACAGGTCCAGCAGTCCCGCCGCCTGATGCGCCTGGCGGTTGCCTTCCAGGGCCTGGGCCAGACGGTCGCGGGTCGCCTGCAGATCGGCGCGCAGCGCCTG
>CBFGXR010000389.1:0-2335 GCA_965652675.1 uncultured Castellaniella sp. | reverse complement strand
GGGGCCTGCGGCGCCAGCCCCCGTTTCCCTGGGTGGCGGCCGCCCGCCGCGCACTCAATACAGCCACAGCCGGACGTGCGCCCAGCCCGCGTCCTGGGCGGCCTCGATGGCCTCGAACACGGGAATCGACAGAAAGTACGGCAGGGCGTCGCGCACCGTGTTCCAGACGCCCTGGAGATCGACCGTGACGTGTCGCGGCGAACGCCAGGCGGCCAGGCGGGGCAGGAACCGGGGTACCCGCGCGCAGTAGGCCTCGAACGGCGCGCCGAAGGATGCGCGCAGCATCCGCTCCTCCTCGCCCACGATCCAGCGGAACACCGCCCAGGCCGCCAGGGCCAGGACCAGTCCCACGGTCAGGCTGCCGGTCTGCAGGCCGATGCCGAGGACGGCCAAAATGGAAAAGACGTACAGGGGATTGCGGCAGACCGAGTACGGTCCCTCGGCCACCAGGTCGGCGCCCTTGCGCCCGCCCAGATACAGCATGCAGGCGCAGCGCCCCAGCAGCGCCAGCGCCATCAGGACCAGGCCCGCCCATTCCAGGCCCTGGTTGGCCCAGCCGGCCTCCGGCCAGGCGGAACCGACCCAGGGCAGCGCCAGCACGGCCAGCGCGCCCAGGACGCCCAGCGCGCGCCGACGCAGCACCTGGGCATGGGCCAGGCGTTCCCAGACGGCATCGAGGTCGGTCTTGGAGCGGGCGGCGGGCGTGGCGGAGGAAGTGCAGGCGGTCGAAGACATGACGGCTCCTGGTCGAACAGCGCCCACCATAGCCCCGGGAGCCACGAATCCGCTACGAATCCGGCTGACGTCCCGCTGAATGAAAATCCAGCCTGAAGCGCGTTCCGCTGTCGGGGCCACCCTGGACCGAATCGACGCTCAGCCGCCAGCCCCGCAGTTCGCAGACGCGCTGGGCGATGCCCAGGCCCAGCCCGTGGCCTGCCTCGGGCGCGTCCGCGGCGGACAGATCGGTCCGGCCGGCGCGCCAGTCCCGCACCCGCGCCAGGTGTTCGGGCGCCATGCCCGGCCCATCGTCGCGCAGGACCAGGGCGCCCTGCCCGTCCACGCTCACCCGCAAGGTGGCCGGCGCGGCATGCCCGATCGCGTTGCGCAGCAGGTTGCGCAACACGATCAGCAGGGCGTCCGGATCCAGGGACCGGCTCTCGCCCGACGGGATGCGCGATTCCAGCGTCAGGCCGCGCGCGCGGGCCATGGGTTCCAGGGCGAACCAGGCCTGCTCCAGCGCCTGCGACAGATCGACGCGGCGCACCCGGGCCGGATCGGCGCTGTTCAGCGCCGCCGCGCCCGCCAGGCTGCTGGCGGCGGCATCGACCTGGACCATCATGCGCGCCAGGCGCGCGCCCAGGGGCGTCTCCGGACCGGTGTCCAGCAGGGCCATTTCGCAATCGGAGCGCAGGGCGGCCAGCGGCGTGCGCAGCTCATGGCCGAGATTGGCGGCGAACTGGCGCTCGAACGCCACGGACCGATCGATCCGGTCCTGGATGCGGTTGAAGGCCTCGATCAATCGCAGCGCCTCGTCGCCCCCGGATGCCTCCTCCACGGGAACCCCGCCTTCCCAGGCCGAGAGCCGGTCCGACACGACGCGGATCGGCGCCACCACCCGGCGCGCCAGCCGCCGGGCCAGCAGCCAGGCGCAGGCCAGCGCCAGCGCGGCCCCGCCCGCCAGGATCCAGCCGAAGGACCGGACCCGGTCCTCGTGTTCGGTGGCATCGTAGCGGACGTAGAGCAATCCCTGGGGCACGGTCTCGACCCAGGTATGCCAGGTCCGGCCCGACTGCACGATTTCCCGGCCGCCCGGCGCCGCCGCGAACAGGCCTTCCAGCGGCGGCGGCCGGTCCGCCGGCAGCACCCAGGCCTGGACGCGCCCCCCTTCGGTCCGGCGCGGCGGCAGGACCGCCGGCACGGCCAGCCCCGCCCCGAGTTCCTCGCGCAGGGCCTCGATCTGGCCCGACAGGACCTCGTCGACCAGATCGTCCTCCATGCGGGCGAAAGTCTCGTAGGCCAGCAGGCCGATCACCAGCAGGAAGACGGCGGTGGTGCCGGTGACGGCCCAGGTGACCCGCCGGGCCAGGGAGGAAGCGCGTTTCAGCCGCATGCCGCGTCCCCGCCGTCGCTCGTGCCGGGCGGCGCTGGCGTCAGACGCCAGCCCCGGCCGGGCTCGGCCACGATGTCGGGCCCCCGCGCCGTGCGCAGGCGGCGGCGCAGCAGATGCACCTGGTCATGCAGGGCGCGATCCGACGGCGGCCCGTCGGGCCACAATGCCGCCGTCAGGCGGGCATGGGTCGCCAGATCGCCCGCCGGCCGCAGCAGGGCCGCCAGC
>CBFGXR010000388.1:0-2345 GCA_965652675.1 uncultured Castellaniella sp. | reverse complement strand
CGTGAAGATGCGCACGCGATAGTCCGCCTTCGGCGTCGTCGGTCGCAGCAGGAAGATCGTCTCGCTCAGGTTCGTCCAGCGGGCGAACGCCGCCATCCGGTCGTCCGCCAGCCCGTCGGCCGCGATCACCACCGCCAGGGGATTGCCCTTCAGGGGTTCGCTGGCGAAGACGTCCACTTGCTTGAAATCGAAGGTCGGCATGATGTGCGGGGCTATGTGGCAATCAGGGAGAGGGTTTTCAATTCTCGCATCAATCAAGGGCGAAACACCGGAGATATAATACTGTTCATAAATACAGTTACTCACCCGCCATGGACGCCCCCGCCCTCCTCTCCCCGCAGTCCGCCGTCTGCCGGCACGTCGAAGCCCCGGCGCGCTGCGGCTTTCCCAGCCCGGCCGAGGACCACGCACAAAAGCGGATCGATCTGAACACCGTCCTGATCCCGCACCCCGAGGCCACCTTCTACATGCGCGCCCGGGGCGAATCCATGCGCGACGCCGGCATCGGCGACGGCGATTCCCTGATCGTGGACCGCGCGCTGGAGGCCCGGCACGGCGACATCGTCGTGGCCGTCGTCGACGGCGATTTCACCGTCAAGACCCTATATCGCCAGGACGACCGGGTGCGCCTGCGGGCGGCCAACCCCGCCTTCCAGGACATCGTGCCGCGCCACGGCCAGGAACTGGCCATCTGGGGAGTCGTCACATGGGTGCTCAAGCCCGTCGGCCGCCACCACGCATCGCGCTGATCGACGGCAACAGCTTCTATTGCGCCTGCGAACGGGTCCTGCGCCCTTCGCTGGAAGGTAGACCCGTCATCGTGCTGTCCAACAACGACGGCTGCGCCATCGCCCGCACGGCCGAAGCCAAGGCCATGGGCATCCCCATGGGCGCCCCCTGGTTCAAGATCCAGCACCTGCAAGCCCGGGGGCTGGTCGCCATTTCCGCCAACTTCGCCCTGTATGGCGACATGAGCGACCGCATGATGCGCGTCATCGGCCAGTTCTCCCCCGCCCAGGAACGCTATTCCATCGACGAATGCTTCCTGGACCTGACCGGCCTGCCCGGCACGGGCCGCGACATCGGCACCCGGATCCGCCAGCGCGTGCTGCGCTGGGTCGGCATCCCCACCTGCGTCGGCATCGGCGCCACCAAGACCTTGGCCAAGCTCGCCAACCATCTGGCCAAGTCCCTGCCGCGCCTGCAGGGCGTCTGCGACCTGTCCGGCCTGGGTCCCGCCGAACTCCAGCGCGCCATCCGCCACGTGTCCGTCCAGGACGTCTGGGGCGTGGGCCGCAGGCTGGCGCCTCGGCTGCAGGCGCTGGGCATTCAGTCCGCCGCCGACCTGGCCCGGACCGACGGCCGGGTGCTCCAGCGGCAATTCTCGGCCACGCTGGACAAGACCGCCCGGGAACTGCGCGGCGAACCCGCCATCGACTGGGAGGACGCGCCCGCCCCCAGGCAGCAGATCATGTCCACCCGCAGCTTCGGCCTGCCTGTGCGCGACCTGGCCGAACTAGAACAGGCCGTGAGCCTCTTCACCAGCCGCGCCGCCGAGAAACTGCGGCAGCAGCATTCCCATGCGGCCGCAGTGCAGGTGTTCATCCGGACCAGCCGCTTCAGCGCCGGTCCGTGGCATGCCGACAGCGCGGTCGTGCCGCTGGATTCGCCCACGGGCAGCACGTCCATGCTGTTGCGGGCCGCGCTGGGCGGCTTGCGGTCGGTGTTTCGGCCGGGGTTCGACTATGCCAAGGCGGGGGTGTGCTTGCTGGATGTGCGGCCGGCGGTGCCGGTGACGATGCAGGGAGAATTGTTTGCGCTGGATTCAGGCCACGCGGAAAAATCCGCGTTGAGGTCCGCCCGGGCGATGGCGGTGGTGGATCGGCTGAATCAGCGGTTCGGCAGCCGGATGATCCAGGTGGCGAGTGCCCTGCATGAGCCGGATGCGCGGTGGCTGATGCGCCAGGCGCATCGGTCGCCTAGTTATACGACGGTGTGGGGGGATGTGGTGGAGGTGGGGTGAGGGAGCTTAGAGCCAGATGGTGAAAAGACAGCAGTCTTTTATCCAGAATTCCCTATTCCATATCACAAACTATTCCATCCCACAAGAAGGCACCAGCATCTATTAGAATACGAAATTAGAATATGAAGAAACGAAATCTTCCATTTGATTCTGTCAGAACTCAAAATTTGATGCAGGAATCCCCAATGACATCGAAAGAAAAATGGGAACGCGTCTCTGCCTTAGCAGCAGTCGCCAGTTTTCTTATAAGTTTTCTAGCGTTATGTGTCTCCACCATCGGGACAATGACAACCAACAAAATTGCCACAGAAGCTCTCAAAAC
>CBFGXR010000387.1:0-2362 GCA_965652675.1 uncultured Castellaniella sp. | reverse complement strand
GATCAGCGGATCGGCCAGGCGTACATCACGCCGCCTTTGGTCCACTGGGCGTTCAGGCCGCGTTCCAGCTTGAGCGGGGAGCCCATGCCGATGTTGCGTTCGAACGATTCGCCGTAGTTGCCGACCTGTTTGATGATGTTGTAGGCCCACTTCTTGTCCAGGCCCAGGCCCTTGCCCATGTCGCCGGACACGCCCAGGATGCGCTGGATGTTGGGATTGGGGCTCTTCAGCATCTCGTCCAGGTTCTTCGAGTCGATGCCGTATTCCTCGGACTCGATCATGGCGTTCAGCGCCCAGCGCACGACCATGAACCATTCGTCGTCGCCCTGGCGGACCATGGGGCCCAGGGGTTCCTTGGAGAAGTCTTCCGGCAGGATGATGTAGTCGTCCGGCGTGGCCGAGGACGCGCGCAGGCTGCCCAGCTGGGACTTGTCGCTGGTGACCACGTCGCAGCGGCCGGACTCGAAGGTGCGGAAGCCTTCTTCGGAGGTGTTGATCACGACCGGCTTGAAGTCGAGCTTGTGGGCGCGGAACCAGTCGGCCAGGTTCAGTTCGGTGGTGGTGCCCTGCAGCACGCAGACCGCGGCGCCGCCCAGTTCGGTGGCGCTCTTCACGCCCAGGCTCTTCTTGACCAGCACGCCCTGGCTGTCGTAGTAGTTGACCCCGGCGCTCATCAGGCCCAGCGTGGTGTCGCGGGTCATGGTGGCGGTGGTGTTGCGGGTGAGTACGTCGACTTCGCCGGACTGCAGGGCGGTGAAGCGCTGCTGGGTGGTCAGCGGCGTGACCTTGAATTTGCTGGCGTCGCCGAACACCATGGCGGCCACGGCGCGGCACATGTCGACGTCGATGCCCTTCCAGACGCCCTTGCTGTCGGCCTGGGAAAAGCCCGGCAGGCCGGCGTTCACACCGCACTGCACGAAGCCGCGCGCCTTGACGGCGTTGAAGGTTTCTCCGGCCTGGGCGGTCGTGCCGGCGAACAGCAGTGCCGCGCTGACGGCTGCGAGTTTCATGAGTTTCATAGTCATCCTTTCCCGATTGAGCAAGTGGCGTTGAACAACACGGAATACAATCTTGTGGAATTGGTCCGTCTGGCCTAGATCGTAGCCTGCCATCGCAGGCATGAAACATGCGGGATATCCCTGCTCCCGTCGCGGTGATCGGATGCCGCCGCGGCGCCGGGAGCCTCGCGGGCCCGGACCCGGATCGGCACACCAGGCACGCATGATCGAATTTCAGCACGTCTTCAAATCCTTCGGCCGGGGGCGCAACATCCTCGCCGACGTCAATTTCGGCATCGCGCCCGGCGAATTCGTCTTCGTTTCCGGGCCGTCGGGCGCGGGCAAATCCACCCTGCTGAAGCTGGTCGGCGGGCTGGAGCCCGCCAGCCGGGGCGCCGTCACCGTGAACGGCCACCGCATCGACCGGCTGTCGGCGCGCACGCTGCCCTACCTGCGCCGCACCGTCGGCCTGATCCTGCAGGACGCCCACCTGCTGTTCGACCGCAACGCCTTCGACAACGTCATGCTGCCGCTGGCCGTGCTGGGGCTGGACCGCGCCACGGCGGCGACCCGCGCCCGCGCCGCCATGGAAAAGGTCGGCCTGCGCGGCAAGGAAGACCTGTCGCCCATCGAACTGTCCGGCGGCGAACAGCAGCGTCTGGCCATCGCCCGCGCCATCGTGGGCCGGCCCGCCATCCTGATCGCCGACGAACCCACCGCCAACCTGGATCACGACAGCGCCACCCGCATCATGGACGTCTTCCGCGACTTCAACCAGGTCGGGGTCACGACCCTGATCGCCTCGCACGACACCGCGCTCATGGCCCGCTACGCGCGGCGCACCCTGCGCATCGACGCCGGCCGCTTCGAGGACGTGCCGGGGGTGCCGTCATGAACATCCCGAACGGCACGGCGCGCCACGCCGGGAGGACGGCCCCATGACCCGCTGGCTTCGGCATCATCGGTACGCCCTGGGCGTGGCGCTGCGGCGCCTGCGCCGGCATCCCTTCTCGTCCCTGGCCAACATCGCGGTCATCGCCCTGATGCTGGCCGTGCCCATCCTGGGCGCCTCCGTCCTGCAGTCCAGCCAGCCACTGGCCCGGCAGCTGGCGGTCGCGCCGGAACTGACCCTGTTCCTGAAAGCAGGCACCCCGGCCGATACGCAGCAGGCCCTGCTGGCGCGCGTGCGCGAACAGGCCGGCGACCGGATCGCCCAGGCCCGGCTGATGCCGCGCGACCGGGCCAAGCGTGTTTCGTTGATTGGCGCCGCGATCTTCATCGTCCTGCTGGTATTCGTCCCCATCGTCGGACCTGAAGTGAACGGCGCCACGCGCTGGATCGACATCGGCATCGGCCAGCTTCAG
>CBFGXR010000386.1:0-2382 GCA_965652675.1 uncultured Castellaniella sp. | reverse complement strand
CCTGAACCTGCTGATGAACCCGGACATCGATTTCGTGTCGCTGCTGGTACAGGCCGGCACCGGCAAGACCCTGCTGGCCCTGGCCAGCGGCCTGGCCCAGACTTTCGAGACCAAGCGCTACACGGAAATCATCATCACCCGCGCCACCGTGCCTGTGGGCGACGACATCGGCTTCCTGCCGGGAACGGAAGAAGAAAAAATGCTGCCCTGGATGGGCGCGCTCGAGGACAACCTTGAAGTCCTGCACCAGGGTGCGGCAGGGGCGCTCGGCGTCTCCGTCAACGGCAACGGCAGCGGCCAGGACTGGAACAAGACGCCCGCCATGGACCTGATCCGCTCCCGCATCAAGGTCAAGTCCATGAATTTCATGCGCGGCCGCACCTTCCTCAACAAGTTCCTGATCATCGACGAGGCCCAGAACCTGACGCCCAAGCAGATGAAGACCCTGGTCACCCGCGCCGGTCCCGGCACCAAGATCGTCTGCCTGGGCAACATCGCCCAGATCGACACGCCCTATCTCACCGAGGGCAGCTCGGGACTGACTTACGTGGTGGACCGGTTCAAGGGCTGGCCGCACGCCGGCCACATCACCCTGCAGCGCGGCGAACGGTCCCGGCTGGCCGACTATGCCAGCGACGCCCTCTGATCCCGGCCTCCCGCCGGCGCCCTCCGATGCGCCCCTGGCTTTCACGCTGGGGGACGCCGCGGGCGTCGGTCCGGAACTGATCGCGCGCCTGTACGCCGAAGGCCTGCCCCACCCCGCCGTGGTCTACGGCGACGCGGGCGCCCTGCGGCGCGCCTGCCGTGCGCTGGAACTGGACGGCCGCCTGGAAGTCCGCTCCCTGGAGGTCCCCGGCGCCGGCACCACGGGCGGGGTGATCGGTGTGCTGAACCGCTGGAACGCGCTGCCTGCCGACCTTCCCTGGGGTCTGGAAGACCCGCGCGCCGGGCGCGGCGCCTACGAATACCTGTGTCACGCCATCGACGACGCACTGGCCGGCCGGGTGCGGGCGCTGGTGACGGCGCCCCTGCACAAAGGCGCGCTGCACGCGGCCGGCATCGATTTTCCGGGTCACACTGAAATCCTGGCACGGCGCACCGGCACGGCCGATTACGCCATGATGCTGGCCAACGACGAACTGCGCGTACTGCTGGTGACCATCCACATCGCCTTGTCCCGGGTACCCGCCGCACTCAGCCGGGAAGCCGAACTGCGCGCCATCCGCCTGGCGCAGCGGGCCTGCCGCCAGGCGGGCATCGAACGCCCGCGCATCGCCGTGGCGGGACTGAACCCGCACGCGGGCGAAGGCGGTGCCTTCGGCGACGAGGAAGCGCGCCACATCGCTCCGGCCATCGCGGCCGCGCGCGCCGAGGGCCTGGACGCCAGCGGCCCCTGGCCGGGCGACACCGTGTTCATGCGCGCCCGCCAGGGGGAATTCGACATCGTGGTCGCCCAGTACCATGACCAGGGCCTGATCCCGGTCAAATACCTGGGGCTGGACGAAGGCGTGAACGTCACCGTGGGCCTGCCCTTCGTGCGCACCAGCGTGGACCACGGCACGGCCTTCGATATCGCCGGACGAGGCCTCGCAAGCCCCGCTTCGCTGCGCGCGGCCATGCGCATGGCGCTGCGCATGACGGGCCATGCGCCCGGCCGCGCGCCGGTCCCGCCGGGCCGATCCGCGCGGAATTGCGACAGCTAATCCGTTTTGCGCTTGTCGGCAAGAAACGAAAACCGCCTCAGCGTCCGTTCCCTGGCGCGCGCATGGTCCACGATGGGCAGCGGATAGTCGATGCCCAGTCGCAGACCACAGGCTGAGAGCACCGCCGGTTTCATGGCGGCGGGATAGTGGATGTGCGCATCCGGCACACGCGCCAGTTCGGGCAGATACCGCCGGATGAAGCGGCCCTCCGGATCGAAGCGCTGCGATTGGGTTACCGGGTTGAATATCCTGAACCAGGGCTGCGCATCGCACCCGGTGGAGGCCGCCCACTGCCACCCGCCATTGTTCGCCGCCAGGTCATAGTCGTTCAGATGCTGGGCGAAGAACCGCTCGCCACGGCGCCAATCGATCCCGAGATCCTTGGTCAGGAAGCTGGCCACCACCATGCGCAGGCGGTTGTGCATATAGCCGGTATGCAGCAACTGCCGCATGGCGGCATCCACCAGCGAGTAGCCGGTGCGCGCTTCGCACCAGGCCTGCCAGGCATCGGGCGCCTCATCCCACTGCACCTGATCGAACTCCGGCCTGAACGACTGTGTGGTCACTCGCGGGTGATGCCACAGAATCATGAAATAGAAGTCCCGCCACGCCAGTTCTGAAAGCCAGGTCTGCGCACCTGGGCACCCACCGGCCGCCTGCCGGGCGGCCAGCGACGCCA
>CBFGXR010000385.1:0-2385 GCA_965652675.1 uncultured Castellaniella sp. | reverse complement strand
GGAAGACGCCTACGCCCTGGTGGACGCGGCCTTGTCCCGCCAGGCGGGCTTCCAGGCCAGCCTGCCGACCCTGTCGCCGGTCGACTACCCCGCGCTCAGTTCTTCGTTCGGCTGGCGCCGCAATCCGGTCAGCGGCCGCTACACCATGCATGAAGGCCTGGACTTCGTCGCACCGCGCGGCGCGCCGATCCGGGCGGCCTCCGGCGGGCTGGTGACGCGGGCGGGCACCTGGCACGGCTACGGCCGGATGGTGGAGATCGACCACGGCAATGGCCTGCGCACCCGCTACGCCCATGCCTCCAGCGTGCTGGTGAAGGCGGGCGACATCGTCCGCCAGGGCCAACTGATCGCGCGGGTGGGCAGCACCGGCCGGTCCACCGGATCGCACCTGCATTTCGAGGTGCGGATGGCGGACTATCCCCTGGACCCGACCCTGTTCATCCAGGACGACGCCCGCACGCGTCTGGCGCAGGGTGCGGACCGGGTGGCGCAGGCGGAGTCCCCCGCCGATGCGGGGGCTTCCGCGCTGCGTTAAACTGCAGCGTTTACCTGCGGTCACCATTCTGGGGCCGCGCCTCACAATCTACCGGCGTCCGATTCCGTTCGGGCCCGCAGCGACGACACGATATGGTTTCTCTGCTCAAAAAAATCATCGGCAGCCGCAACGACCGGCTGTTGAAGCAGTACCGCAAGCAGGTCGCGCAGGTCAATGCGCTCGAACCTTCCATGCAGGCCCTGTCCGACGACGAGCTGAAGGCCAAGACCGATGAATTCCGCCAGCGGATCGCGGACGGCAAGTCCGTGAATTCCTTGCTGCCAGAAGCCTTCGCCGTGGTGCGCGAGGCCAGCCGGCGCGTGTTCGGCATGCGCCACTTCGACGTCCAGATGCTGGGCGCGATCGCCCTGCACAACGGCAAGATCGCCGAAATGCGCACCGGCGAGGGCAAGACCCTGATGGCCACGCTGGCGGTTTACCTGAACGCCCTGAACGGCCGCGGGGTTCACGTGGTGACGGTCAACGACTACCTGGCCCGCCGGGACGCCGAATGGATGGGCCGGCTCTACGGCTTCCTGGGCATGACGGTCGGCGTGGTGGTGCCGCAGCAGGACAACGAGGAAAAGCGCGCCGCCTACCGGGCCGACATCACCTACGGCACGAACAACGAATACGGTTTCGACTATCTGCGCGACAACATGGAATTCCGTCCGGAAGACCGTCGCCAGCGCAGCCTGGCCTACGCCATCGTCGACGAAGTGGACTCGATCCTGATCGACGAGGCGCGCACGCCGCTGATCATTTCCGGCCAGGCCGAGGACAACACCGAGCTCTACATCCGCATGAACGCGGTGCCGCCGCTGCTGACGCGCATGGCCGAAGAGCCCAAACCCCACGAGCCCGAGCCCGCCAGATCAAGGCCGAGGACATCATGACGCGCCAGGGCATCCTGCCCGAAGGCGAGTCGCTGTACGACCCGCGCCACATCTCGCTGATGCATCACCTGCTGGTGGCCCTGCGCGCGCACAATCTGTTCCACCGCGACCAGCAGTACGTCGTCCAGGAAGGCGAAGTCGTCATCGTCGACGAATTCACGGGCCGCCTGATGGCGGGCCGGCGCTGGTCCGACGGCCTGCACCAGGCGGTCGAGGCCAAGGAAGGCGTGCGCATCCAGAACGAGAACCAGACGCTGGCCTCGATCACCTTCCAGAACTATTTCCGCATGTACGACAAGCTGTCGGGCATGACGGGGACGGCCGACACCGAAGCCTACGAATTCCAGGAAATCTACGGCCTGGAAACGGTCATCATCCCGACCAACCGGCCGATGGCGCGCCAGGACCAGAACGACCAGGTCTTCAAGACCGACGCGGAAAAATACCGTGCGATCCTGGCCGACATCGTCGACTGCCACAAGCGCGGCCAGCCGGTGCTGGTGGGCACGACCAGCATCGAGAATTCCGAACTGCTGTCCAACGCGCTGAAAAAGGAAGGCCTGCCGCACGAGGTCCTGAACGCCAAGCAGCACGCCCGCGAAGCCGAGATCGTCGCCGAGGCCGGCAAGCCCGGCCACATCACGATCGCCACCAACATGGCCGGCCGGGGTACGGACATCGTGCTGGGCGGCAGCGTGGACAAGCAGGTCGACCTGGTGCGCGCCAATCCCGACCTGTCCCCCGAGGACAAGGACGTCCGCGTCGCCGCCATCCGCGCCGAATGGGCGCCGGCCAACGAGGCCGTCAAGAAGGCCGGCGGTCTGCGCATCATCGGCACCGAACGCCACGAATCGCGGCGCATCGACAACCAGTTGCGCGGCCGCGCCGGCCGCCAGGGCGACCCCGGCTCGTCACGATTCTACTTGTCGCTCGAAGACGACCTGATGCGAATCT
>CBFGXR010000384.1:0-2386 GCA_965652675.1 uncultured Castellaniella sp. | reverse complement strand
CGCTGGACGAGCTGGCCTGCGTCGCCGACCTGGGCGTGGCCTGCGCCCAGGGCTACTACATCGAACGTCCCGCGGCCGAGCCTTCCCGGACGCGCTGGTCCGAGTTGACCGCCAGTCTGGCGGATCGCCGGCTCGCCGACTCGCGCGGCGGCCTGGAATCCGATCCGGCCCACGACGGAGTGGAGGGCAGGGCGCTGCAACTGCTGCGCCGCGTGCCGTGCGTGTCGTCGGCCATGCCCAACGAGGCGGTGTTCGACCTGTTCCGGCGGCATCCGGAACTGCATACCATCCCCGTGGTGGACGAGGACGCGCCGGTCGGCGTGCTGACCCGGGCCAGCCTGATCGAGCGGTTCTCGCTGCCGTATCAGCGTGAACTGTACGGGCCCAAGCCCTGCCGTCTGTTCATGGACGCCTCGCCGCTGGTCGTCGACATGCACACGCCGCTGATGACGCTCAGCCACTGGCTGGCCGAGGCCGAGGGCCATGGCCTGGCCAACGATTTCATCATCACGGGACGGGGGCGATACCTGGGCATCGGCGTCAGCCAGGACCTGCTGCAGGCGCTCAACCGGCTGCAGCTGCGCGCCGCGCAGCATGCCAACCCGTTGACGCAACTGCCGGGCAACGTCCCCATCGACCGGCGGATCCAGCGCTTCCTGGCCGACGGCCTGCCGTTCGTGGTGTGCCATGCCGACCTGGACCATTTCAAGCCCTTCAACGACGTGTTCGGCTATCGTTGCGGCGACGACGCGATCCAGTTGTTGGGCCGGATCCTGTCGGCGCATGCCGACGCCGGCCGGGATTTCCTGGGCCATATCGGCGGCGACGACTTCATCCTGCTGTTCCGCAGCGCCGACTGGCAGGCGCGGTGCGAAGCCATGCTGGACGACTTTTCCCTGGGGATGGCCCGGCTGCTGGACGAGACCGGACAGACGGCGACCGGGGGCTACGAGGCCGACGATCGCCAGGGCCGGCGCCGGCGCTACGATCTACCGACCCTGTCGCTGGGCGCCGTGCCGGTCGAGCCCGGCGTGTACCAGTCGCGCCACCAGATCGCCCAGGCCGCCAGCGAGGCCAAGGCCCAGGCGAAGAAGCACGCCGGGCCCTGCCTGTACGTCGAGCGCCGCCGGCCCGGACCGCCGCCCGCGTGGCACGCGGCCTGAACAGGCCTCGGCCGGAACCGCGCACGCGTGCCGGCTATTCCAGCATCGGGGCCGCTTCCGCTTCCTCTTCGAGCCCCGGCGATTCCCGCCCGCCCTCGCGCGTGCGCATGAGCCACAGGCAGGGGATGGCGAACAGGGTCATCCAGAACATCAGCCTGAAATCGTCCAGGTAGGCGATGAACGACGCCTGGGTGTTCAGCACTTCGTTCAGTCCCGCCATCGCGCCCGGGCCGCCGGCCAGCGCCGCGGCCACTGATCCGGCCTGCAGCGCCTTCGGCGTGATCTGGGCGGTGAGCGAACTGTGCATGATGGCCGTGTTGCGTACCATCAGGGTCTGCATGACGGAAATGCCGATGCTGCTGCCGATGTTGCGCGACAGGCTGTAGATGGCCGTGCCTTCGGGCCTGAGGCGCCTGGCCAGGGTGGAAAACGTCATGGTGATCAGCGGCACCGAGGTGAACCCCAGGCCCAGCCCCTGCACGAATCCCGGCCAGGCCACGTCCCATGTCGTGATTTGCGGCGTATAGCATGACATGCTCCACAGCGATGACGCCGTCAGGCCGAATCCCAGCGCGACGATCAGGCGGCTGTCGATGCGCCCGACCAGCCGGCCGGCGAACAGCATGGCGACCATGGTGCCGATGCCCGTCGGCGCCGTCACGAGCCCCGTCGTCGTCACGGGGTAGTCCAGCAGCGTCTCGAGCATCGACGGCAGCAGTGCGCGCGTGGCGTACAGCAGCAGGCCCAGCAAAAAATAAAAGGCCAGGCCGGTGACGAAGTTGCGGTCTTTCAGCAGCGCCTTGTTGAAGAAGGATTCGTCGCCGTCGGTGGCCGTGTGCAGCACGAAAAAGGTACAGGCGACGATCGCGCAGACCGCCTCCAGGCGGATTTCGATGGACTCGAACCAGTCTGCCTGCTCGCCGCGGTCGAGCAGCAGCTGCAGCATGCCGATGGCGACGGCGAGCATGGAGAAGCCGAACCAGTCGAATCTGGACGGCGCGGAAGCCCGGGTCTCGCCGACGAAGCGATAGACGCCGATCAGCGCCAGCGCGCCCAGCGGGAGGTTGATCAGGAACACCCAGCGCCAGCTCTCGTTGTCGGTCAGCCAGCCCCCCAGGGTCGGCCCCAGGATCGGTCCCAGCATCACGCCCATGCCCCAGAGGGCCATGGCGCGGGCGTGCCGTTCCGGCGGATTGATATCGAACAGAGTTGCCTGCGCCAGC
>CBFGXR010000383.1:0-2390 GCA_965652675.1 uncultured Castellaniella sp. | reverse complement strand
ACGGCGTCAACTCGGTATTGATGTCGATAAATAATCTTGTTTGAAGTGACTTCGTAATATCCCTTTTGAGCAGAGTGTTCTTGCGAAGGAGGGCGTAGAAGAAGGCGGCATCAATTTTCGACTCATCACTGAGCCGGTGGGCGATCACCAGCGTCGTGCGGCCCGCCATCAGCCGTTCCAGAGAAAGCTGCACCTGGCGTTCGGATTCATTGTCCAGGGCGGAGGTGGCTTCGTCCAGGACCAGGATCGGGGCGTTCTTGATGAGCGCCCGGGCGATGGCCAGGCGCTGGCGCTGGCCGCCGGACAGCGCGCTGGCGTTGCTGCCGACCCGGGTGTGGATGCCTTCGGGCAGGCCATTGACGAATTCCAGCAGGCTGGCGGCCTCCAGCGCCGCGCGGATGCGGTCTTCGGGCACTTCGCCCAGCATGCCGTAGGCGACGTTCTCGGCGATCGTGCCGTCGAACAGGACGACGTCCTGGCTGACCAGCGACAGCTGCGAACGCAGGGCGCCGAGCCGCAGTTCGCGCACGTCGATGCCGTCGATCAGCACCCGCCCCCCGGTGGGCTCGACGAAACGCGGCAGCATGTTCACCAGCGTGGTCTTGCCGCTGCCGGACCGGCCCACCAGCGCCACGGTCTGGCCGGCACGGACCGTGAGCGTCACCCGGTCCAGGGTGTCCCGGCCCGCGTCCGGGAAGCGATGCGTGACGGCATCGAAGGCGACCTCGCCGCGCAGGCGGCCCTGGATGTCCCGGGTGCCGGTGTCGGGCTCGACCGGCTCGTCGATCAGGGCGAAGACGCTTTCCGCGGAAATCAGCATGCGCTGGGCCGACCCGGCGATGTTGGTGAGCCGTTTGAGCGGATCGAAGATCTGGCCCAGCGCCGCCATGAAGGCGGCGAAGCTGCCCACCGTCAGGCCCTGGTGGTTGGCCTGGTACAGGGCCACGGCGACGACGATGGCCACGGACAGGGCGACGAAGAACTGGGAGATCGGCGACATGGCCGAATCCGCGCTGGCCGCGCGCATGGCGAAGCGGCGCAGGCGGGCGTTGACGTAGGCGAAGCGGTCGCGTTCGCGCGCATAGCCGTCGAACAGCTTGATGACACGCTGGCCCGCGATGCCTTCGGAGACCACGTGGGTCAGTTCCGCGTTCATGTTGATCGTGTCGCGGTTGATGCGCCGCAGGCGGCGGATGAAATGGCGCCCCGTCAGGACGGACAGCGGCAGCATCACCAGCACGATCAGCGTCAGTTGCCAGGACATGTACAGCAGCACCGCCAGCAGGGCCACGACCGTCAGGGATTCGCGCACGATCACGCGGATGACCTCGGTGGACAGGCCGCTGACGTTGCCGGCGTCGATGGTGAAGCGGTTGAGCAGGCGTCCGTGGTCCCGGGCGCGGAAGGTTTCGTCGGACATGCCCAGCAGGCGGTCGAACATGTCGCGCCGCAGGGCCAGCAGCATGTTGTTGGCGACCCAGGACATCAGGTAGGTGCCGCCGAAGGTGCACAGGCCGCGCAGCAGCATCAGGCCGACGACGGCCAGGGGAATGGACCAGATGTAGGAGGGCTGCGAACCGGTGAAGCCTTCGTCGAGCAGGGGCTTCATGATGACCGCCAGCAGCGGCTGCGTCGCGGACGCGATGCTGAGCAGCACCAGGGCGAGCAGGCCGACCTTCCAGTCCCGGCCCAGGCGGGCGTAGATCTGCCGCCACAGGTCGAGCCGCACGGGGCGGCTGTCCACGGGATGATCGGTGGTGGTCTTCACCCGGCACACTCTCTTATATACTTTGGGAATCCCGCATTTTAGCCCGTTCGCGCCTCCGGACCGCGGCGGGCGCCGGAGCCGCCGCGTTGACACCCTCTCTCCCCAGCCCCGCCCTGTACGTCCGCCTGCCCAACTGGGTCGGCGACGTCTGCATGAGCCTGCCCAGCCTGGAAGCCCTGCTGGCCACTGGCCTGCCCGTCGTGGCCTGCGCACGGCCCTGGGCGCGGGACCTGCTGTCGGCCTACCCGCTGGCCGGATTCGTGCCGATGAAGGGCGCCTGGCGCGCCGACCGGGCGGCCGTGCGCAACGCGCGGCGGCAGGCGCCGCTCGGCCGGCCCCTGGGCCTGCTGTTGCCCGACTCGCTGTCCAGCGCCCTGGTGTTCCGTTTCGCGGGCATTCCCTGCGCCGGCTACCGCGACGACGGCCGCAGCCTGATCCTGCGCTGGCCCTGCGCCAAGCCGGCCGGTCCGCTGCACGCGGTGCAATCCTGGTACCACCTGACCCGCCACGCGCTGGCGCAATGGCGCCTGCCGGAACCGCCGCCCCAGCCCGCCGACGAACTGCGCTGGCAGGCCGCGACCGCCCACGAGGACGAGGCGGCCCGGGCGCTGGCCCAGGCGGG
>CBFGXR010000382.1:0-2402 GCA_965652675.1 uncultured Castellaniella sp. | reverse complement strand
GCCGGGCGGCCCGTCCGGGTAGCCGAGATCCAGGCGGCCCGCCGTCGCGTCGGGGCCGCCCGGGATCGCCCGGATGACGCGGCCGCGCGCATCGTAGGTCCAGCTACGGGCGGGCCAGCGCCGGCCGTCGGCGGCTTCCAGGGTGACGCCGGTGATCGCGGCGGAGTGGCCGGCCTGCCGGCCGGGTTCGTAGTGGTAGCGGCGGCGCATGCCGTCGGGGCGCCGCACGGCGGCCAGCCGCATCGGTGTGGCCCCCGGACCGTCCGGGTCCGTGGACGCCTCGTCCGTGGCGGACGCATGTTCGTAGCGGAAGACGCCCAGCGGCGTCGCCAGCGCGCGCAGGCGGGGACGCGGTCTCGACAGGTCGTAATCGAGCCGCAGCATGGCATCGCCACGGCGGATTTCCCGGACCAGGCCGTCCAGCGGGCCGCCGGCGTGGCGGTCGATGACGATGGCCGGAGGCCCCGGGGCCGAGACCGACCGCAGCCGGCCCCGCGCGCCGAAGGCCAGTCGGCCGCCGTCGGTGCCCAGCCAGACGGTGGAGACGTCCCTGGCGCCTTCGACATCGGCGGCGCTTTCGGTGTCCACGTCGCGCCCGGCCTGTCCGGTCCGCGCGGCGGGCGGGTCCGGGGCCAGGATGCGGCCGTCGGCGGAGCCGGCGCCCAGGCCACGGGCATCGAAGCGCACGCGGCGTCCGTCGGGCAGGTCCATCCGCCAGCCGTCGGGGGCGGTGCGCAGCCGGATGTCGTATTCGCTGGTCCAGCCCCGGCCCAGCGGCCCGTCCTCGGCGGACCCCGAGCGGTACAGGCGGATGAAGGACGGATGGCCCCCGGAAACCGGCACGGGCAGGTCGTTGTCCCGCAGGAATTTCTCGCCGGTGGCGAGCAGCACGGGATTGGCGATGCCCGGGTCGAGCGCGGGTTCGGCCGCCGGCCCCCGGGTCGAGCCCACGCCGCAGGGCGCCAGGGCCTGTGGCGCGGCGCAGGTCAGGGCCGGTCCGGCCTGTGCCGGGGCCGGCGCGGGCCAGGGGGCGAGCGCCAGCGGCAGGCCGGCCAGCCAGCGCGGCAAGCGGCGTGGGACCAAGGTTTCGGACATGATGGGTCTCCTGTCGGAGTGCCCATTGTGTCGCTTGGCAGGGGGTTGAAGATCGGGTAGTGTATGAATGTGTCCATTGCGGGAAATCCACCATGCTCGTTTTGTTCCAATCGAAATCCGCGGCGGAAGTCCTGATGTTCGCCCAGCATGCCCGGCCCATCCTGCTGGCCGCCGGCAAGACCTTCGACGCGCCCGGCGTGCCGGAACGCGGCGTCATCACCCGGCCGCAGCTGGACACGGCCATCGCCGGCATCGAAGCGCTGGTCGCCGCCGATCCCGGCCACGACGATGCGTCCGGCGACCACGACGAAACGGTCGAACACCCCATCGCCCAGCCGGTCGGCATGCGCCGCCGGGCCTGGCCGCTGCTGACCATGCTGCGCCTGGCTCGCGAAAAGGGCGAGGACGTCACCTGGGAACCCGCGCCCGCCTGGTAAATTCACGTCTTTCGCATATGGAGAACCCCCCATGCAGGGTCATGTGATCGTGATTTTCGATGCCCATCGTTCGCTGGAACTGCCCGTCGATGCGCCGGTGGACGCCGACCTGGCGCAGGCCGCTCGCGACTGGTTCGAACAGACCTGGGAATCCCTGGGGTGCGAACCCTTGCGGGTCAGCGGCAAGGTCCTGCTGCTGGACAAGATCCTGGGCGTGGCCGACAGCCTGGGCTACAAGCGCCTGTCCTCCCAGCCCGACCTGGCGCGGGAATTCGCCGGCCATGCCGTCCAGGCGCTGGAAAAGCCCCGGGTCACCGTGGACCTGCCGGGGCTGGCGATCATCTATTGACCGGGCGCCTGGCGCGCGCGGACAAAGGCCCCGTCCTGTAGGGCGGGGCCTGGATGAGGCGGGCGCTTGTGGTGCCGTGTGAACCTCCGGGATACGGAGGCGGCGCTGCCCGATGGCGCTGAAGTTCCGATGACGGGCGCTCCGCGCGGGGCGCCCGTTTCACATTCGATCAGGCCGCGACCGAGGCGCGAGGCCGGACGTCGCCGCCCGCCGCCGCGTGGCGGTTGACCGCGCTCAGGATCGCCAGGAACGACGAAGTCACGATGTCCTCGTGGATGCCGACGCCGTAGCCGCTGGTGGCGTCCTGGATGCGCATCTCGATGTAGGACGCCGCGCGGGTGTCGGTGCCGGTGCCGATGGCGTGTTCCTGGTAGTCCATCACGCGGGCCTCGGCCTCGGCCCTCGTGTAACCGGCTGACGGAATCAGCGATCCCAGGCGCGCGCCCTCTCGGGCAGCGTTCGTCACCACCTCGTACTCCTGGAACATGAACCCGAATTCGATGATTCCGAGCACCACCATT
>CBFGXR010000381.1:0-2445 GCA_965652675.1 uncultured Castellaniella sp. | reverse complement strand
GATCGGGCCGGCCAGGCTGAAGGTGGTGCGGGCGGTCGAGCCCTCGTCGCTGTGCCGCCGGCCAAACCCTCCAAAGTCCGGGTATTGCGTGTCTGCTCATACTGCAGATAACTGAGGGTATGAGTATCCGCACTCCAATCACCACTATGGGTAATGGAATAGGCCTGCCGGTAGATGCGGTTGGTTTCTCCCCCCAGCGAACTCTTTACATAGCCGGTTTTCTTGTCGGTATTGGTGTTCTGTGTGTCGCCGACGTAGATATTGCCCTGGCGCCCATAGCTGGCCTCGAAGTCGATCTTGTGGCCGGCCGCCGGTTTCCAGCTCAGCACACCGCTGACGTCACGGTTCTTGAAGCCCTCACGGCCAGCGGGGAACGTACCTTCATTGCCCCCTTTTCGCAGCGACTCGTGCCCCTCATTGATGTCATACGCATCCCCCTGGAAATTCGCCGCGCTGCCGTTCAGGCGAAAACCCAGGGTATCGGAGATCGGGCCGGCCAGGCTGAAGGTGGTGCGGGCGGTCGAGCCCTCGTCGCTGTGCTCGGGCAGATTGCCGTAGACCGAGACCGAGCCGGTCAGCTTGTCCGCGATCGGCTTGGTGATGATGTTCACCACGCCGCCGGCCGCACCGTTGCCGTAGCGCGCGGCGGCGGGGCCGCGCAGGACTTCGATGCGCTCGATCTGCTCGGGCGGAACCCAGTTGGTGTCGCCGCGCGTGTCGCGCTCGCCGCGCCAGCCGAAGCGCACCGACCCGCGCGAGGACACGGGCTTGCCGTCAATCAGGATCAGGGTGTTTTCCGGGCCCATGCCGCGGATGTCGATCTGGCGGTTGTTGCCGCGCTGGCCGCTGGACGAATTGCCGGTCAGGTTCACGCCCGGCATGGTGCGGATGATTTCCGACACGTCGGTGGCGGGCGGGGATTTCTGGATGTCCTCGGCCGTGATGGTGGACGCGCCCGGGGTCTGTTTCAGTTCCTGTTCGGCTTTGACGACGACGCGGTCGAGCTGGGTGACGCCATCGGACGATTGCGCGCCGGCGGGAGAAGCGACCAGGCCCAGGGCGATGAGCAGGCCGAGGGGCTGCAGGGCGCGGCCCTGAACCTTGGAGGCGGACATAGGGATTCCTTGGATTGCTGCAATGTGTCAAAAATCAGACCGAAAATATAAACGATAACTGTTCCTATTTACAAATTGGAAGGATTTCACCCGTTGATTTCACGCAACGGAATCTCGTCCCGGCGGGGCGTCGCCCGACGCGCGCCGCCGCCCTACCCGCCCGACAATGCCGCCACCGGATCAAGCCGGGCCGCCGCGCGCGCCGGCATCAGGCCGGACGCCAGTCCCGTGGCGACGGCGCAGCCGAAGGCGCCCAGGATGGCGGTCAGCGAGAACGCCAGTTCGACGCCCGCCGCCAGCAGGGCCGCGCCGATGCCCAGGCCGAGCGCCACGCCGACCGCACCGCCGCACAGGGACACCAGGGCGGCCTCGGTCAGGAACTGGCGCAGGATGTCGCGCCGGCGCGCGCCGACCGCCATGCGGATGCCGATCTCGCGCGTACGTTCGCGCACCGTCATCAGCATGACGTTCATGACGCCGATCCCGCCGACCAGCAGGGATACGGCGGCGATCAGGCCCAGCATCAGGGTCATGGCGTTGCGCGATTCGGCGGCGGCCTGCAGCTTGGCCGCCGCGTTGCCGATGCTGAAGCTCTCGCGGCCATGGCGCGCGCGCAGCAGGTCCCGCATGGCCGCCTCGGCCGCGACGGCGTCCTGCGGCGAACGCGCCTCGATGACGGCGTATTCGGGTTCGCCGATGGCGGTGAAAACGCGCGCGCGGCCCGTGTCGAAGGGGATGAAGGCCTGGTCGTCGTAGTTTTCCGAACCCGATTCGGCGCCCTTGGCGCTCATGACGCCGATCACCTCGAAGGGCGTGGCGTCGATCAGGACGAGCTGGCCGATGGGATCGTCCACGTCGGGCAGCAGCCGCTGCCGCAGGCGGCTGCCCAGGACCACGACGGGCGCCAGTTCGCGGTTTTCGGCGGCGATATGGAAGCGCCCCAGGGCAACGGGCCAGCGGTGGATGGCCGGCAGGTCGGCGGTACTGGCGACGACGTAGACGGGCCGCGAATACGCGCCATGGCGCAGCATGGCGGGGTCGCCGATCACCGGCATGACGCGCGCGATTTCGGGCAATTCGGCGACCGACGCCAGGTCGTCCAGGGTGACGACGCCGGCCACGCCACCCTCGGGCGCGACGCCGCCGCTGACGTACAGGATGGCGGCGCCCAGGGCGCCCATCTGGCGCACGACCTGTTCCTTGGCGCCGCGGCCGATGGCCAGCATGACGATGACCGAGGCGACGCCGGCCACGATGCCCAGCAGGGTCAGGGCGGTGCGCACGCGATTGAGCGCCATGGCCCGCCAGGCGGCGCGCCAGGCCTCGGCCA
>CBFGXR010000380.1:0-2447 GCA_965652675.1 uncultured Castellaniella sp. | reverse complement strand
GTAGCGCTGCGCCAGCAGGCGCGCGGTCTGCGCCGAGGCCTGGGCGTTCTTCAGTTGCGCAGCGGCCTGGTCGCGGGCCGCGCGGTACGGCGCCGGGTCGATGGTGAACAGCAGCTGGCCGGCCTTGACCGTGCTGCCCTGTTCGAAATCGATGGACTGGACGATGCCGTTGACCCGGGCGCGGATTTCCGCGTCTTCGATGGCCTGGACGCGGCCCGGCAGTTCCGTGTGGATGACGGCGGCCTGGGGCTGGACCTGGACCACGCTGACCGGGACCTTCATGCCCTGCATGCCCTGCTGCGGCTCGCCCGAGCAGGCGGCCAGGGTCAGCAGCGACGCCAGCGCCAGAGGCCGCAGAGTCCGGGCGGTCGGTCGATCAAAGGCCATAGAAAAGCTCCAGAAACGTTGATTTTTCGATTGGGTGAAGCGAGGAATGGCCGCCCGAGCATGCGAGGATGCCGGGATCGCCGGCCTCGCGGGCAAGCCAAAAGTATAAAGGGAAAACCCTGCGATTCGATATGGCGCACGGCCCATGCGTCACGCCTCGTCCGCCGCGAAACGGTCCACGAGGATGCGGACCCGGCGCTCCAGCACGTCCAGCCGGGGCTTGTCCTCGATCAGGCCCTCCAGGGCCAGCAGGAACACCAGGGCGACTTCGGGATCGTCGAACACCCGGTCCAGACACGCCAGCAGGCGTTCGCGGTGCCGTCCGGCGACTTCCGGGCTCAGGCCCTGGCAGACCTCCAGGAATTCGCCGGACATGGGCGCGGCCTCCATTTCGGACCAGGGCTCCAGCAGCACGCGCCGACAGACCGCGAACAGCCGTTCGCGCTGCGACCCGGGCGCCTCCACCACTTCCATGGCCAGCGGCAGGCGCGACAGCATCCAGTCGTCGAAGACCTGGATGAAGAGGTCTTCCTTGTCCTTGAAGGTCCGGTACAGCAGCGTCCGGGAGATCCCCGCGCGCTGGGCGATGTCGCCCAGGGAACTGCGGGCGAAGCCGAAATTCAGGAAGCACCAGCGCGCCGCGTCCAGTATCCTGGCGCGCCGCGCGATCATGGCTTCGGAACTCAGCTTGGGTGACATCGACGCATTTTGACAATAAATGCGTTTTTTGTCAAAAAGTTTTTTGCCTAGGCAATTATCCGAGCAACAAGGTATCGTCGGCGAGTTCCTCGCCGCGCACTTTCTCGAACATGGCGAGCAGGTCGGGGACTTCCAGCCCGCGGCGGGTGTCGCCCGAGACGTCGAGGACCACCCTGCCCTGGTGCAGCATGACGGTGCGGTCGCCCACGTCCAGCGCCTGGCGCATGCTGTGGGTGACCATCATCGTCGTCAGGCCGTGTTCGGCCACGATGCGGGCCGTCAGGTCCAGGACGAACTGCGCGGTGCGCGGGTCCAGCGCCGCCGTGTGCTCGTCCAGCAGCAGGATGCGGGAAGGCCGCAGCGCCGCCATCAGCAGGCTGACGGCCTGGCGCTGGCCGCCCGACAGCAGGCCGATGCGGTCGGTCAGGCGGTTTTCCAGCCCCAGTCCGAGCATGGCCAGCCGTTCGCGGAACAGCACGCGCATTTCCTCGCGCACCGCCTGGCGCAGGCTGCGGAACTGGCCCCGGCCCAGGGCCAGGGACATGTTTTCCTCGATGGTGAGGTTTTCGCAGGTGCCGGCCATCGGGTCCTGGAAGACGCGCGCGACCTTGCGCGCGCGGTCCCAGACCGGCTGGCGGGTGACGTCCTCGCCGTCGATCAGGACGGCGCCGCCATCCACGCCCTGTTCGCCGGAAATGGCGTTCAGGAAGGTGGATTTCCCGGCCCCGTTGGAGCCGATCACGGTGACGAACTGACCCGCCGGGATGTCCAGCGACATGCCGCGCAGGGCCTGCGTTTCGATCGGCGTGCCGGGATTGAAGGTCAGATGCAGATTCTGGGCGCTCAGCATGGGATCAGGCCCTCTTTTTGCGCAGGCGCTGTTTGGCGAGCGGGATGACCAGGGCGACCGTGACCAGCACGGCCGTGACCAGGTTCAGGTCCTGGGCCTTCAGGCCCACGAAATCCGCGTTCAGCGCCAGCGCGATGAAGAAACGGTAGAGCACGGCGCCGATCACCACGGCCAGCGTCGCCACCACCAGGCGGCGGCTGGGCAGGATGGATTCGCCGATGATGACGGCGGCCAGGCCGATGACGATGGTGCCGATGCCCATGGAGATGTCCGCCCCGCCCTGGGACTGGGCGAACAGCGCGCCGCCCAGGCCGACCAGCGCATTGGAAATCGCCATGCCCAGCAGGACCATGTTGTCGGTGCGGATGCCCTGGGCGCGCGCCATGCGCGGGTTCGAGCCGGTCGAGCGCATCGCCAGGCCCACCTGGGTGGCGAAGAACCAGTCCAGCAGCAGCTTGGCGGTCACCTCCATCGTCGAACACCCCGCCCTCGATGCCGTGAAGGACGGCGT
>CBFGXR010000379.1:0-2462 GCA_965652675.1 uncultured Castellaniella sp. | reverse complement strand
GAACCTGGCGCCCGGCGCCGGCGAGCCGGCGCCGGACACGACGGCCGGCGCGGCCTACAACCAGCCGCTGCCCCTCGGCCCCGTCTGGCTCACGGTGTCCCGTCCCGAGGATTCCTGGGCGCCGCCGCCCGATGACGCCGAGGACGGCTCCGCGCCTGTCGCCGCCGCCACCGACGGCGGCACGGCCGACGAAGCGATCGAGGATGCCGATCCCGATCCGGCCGCCGAGTCCGCCCCCCGGGACGAGGCGCAGGCCGCGCCCGTCCTTCGCGCCGACCCCCGCCCGGACCGCGCCGCCGGCCCGGCGGACGGGTCCGCGCGCGGCCGGTCCTGGATCATGATCCTGGGCCTGGCCGCCGCCGGTCTAGCCATCGTCATCGCGCTGCTGCTGGCCTGGCTGCTGCCGTCCAAGGCTCCGGCGCCCGCGCGCGCCGACCCGCGCGCCGCCGCCGAGCAATCGCTGCCGCGCATCCAGGCCGCGCTGGAACGCCTGGGCCTGGCCTCGCGCCTGCGCACGGCCCTGCCGGCCGGCGGCGCGACGGCGCAGGTCTCCGGCTGGGTGCGCGACGCGGCCGAACGCGACGCGCTGGCGGCCGCGCTGGCGCAGATCTGGCCCATGCCGGCCATGCAGGTCAGCGTCGAGGCCGACGCGGTCCGGACCGCCCGGGCCGCCCTGGACGGTTACTCGGTGAAATACGAGCCCCGCTACGACGGCGACGGCCGCCTGAGCATCCTGGGCATCGCGGCCGACGATGCGGGCCGGACGGCGGCGATCGAGGCCGTGCGCGCGCAGCTGCCGGGCATGACCGTCATGGGCAACACCGTCCTGCTGGCGCCGGCCGTGGCCGATGCGCTGACCCGCGAACTCGCGGCGGCGGGCCTGAGCGGCGTCACCCTGAGCTGGGACCCCCACCACCTGCGGACCGACTCCTCCGGGCTGGACGACGCCCAGCTGACCCGATTCGAGACCGTCCTGGCGGCATTCAACCACCGCTACTTCGACGTCGCCGCGCTGCCCGACGCCGACCGGCCCGCCGCCGCCACCGTGCCGTTCGTCATCCTGAGCGTGGTCGGCGGGAAAACACCCTTTATCGTGCTGGAAGATGGGAGTAAATTGCTCGTAGGCGGCACCTACCGCAACTACCGTCTGACCGGCATCGAAGAAAAACGCCTGACCTTCGACGGCCCGCGCCCCGCCATCGTGCTGCGCTGAACACGGACGCCTCTCATGACCACCGCCCTGACCGACCTCGAAACCCGTCTGGCCGCCCCCGGCGGAGCCGCCCTGCGCGACGCGCTGGCCGCGCGCGCCGCCCGCCTGGAGGCGTCCCTGCGCGCCCGCATGGCCGACGGCCTGCCGCGCCCGGACTTCCCGGCCTGGCGCGACGTCGCCGAGGCCGCCGTCGCCGCGCAGGAGGTCCTGGCCGCGTGGCCGGCCAACGACGCGGCCGTCCCGGATCCGTCCGGGCCGGCGCATCCTCTTTAACCCTTACCCCTTCGCCAGGAGCCCATCATGGCACTCAACGGTCTTTCCGGCTCGGCCGGCCTGAATTTCAACGCGGTCAACGATACGATCTACAGCGGCATCCGTTCCCAGGAAACCAAGCTGCGCGACACGATCTCCAATCTGCAGGCGGACGCCGACGGCAACATCTCGCAGGCCGATCTGCTGATGCTGCAACAGCAGACCCAGCAATGGACGATGATGATCGAACTGCAGAGCACGATCACCAAGCAGATCTCCGATTCGCTCAAGGGCATCATCCAGAAATCGTCCTGATCCCGAGGACGCCTCCGGCGATCCGGGGGGCGCCCCTTGCCCCGGCCGCCTGGCCGGAGCAGGACCAGGCTCAGACGGACTGCAGGAAGAACGCCGGATCGCGGGCGGAGGACGCTTCGGTCGCGCCCGCCGGAGCACGGCCCCAGGCATCGGCCTGGTCCAGCAGGGATTCCAGCACGGGGCACAGCGTGGCGGCGGTGCAGTCGGCCAGTCTCAGGGCCACCTGCGCGTGCGGCCGGCCGTCGGGGGCGACGCACAGCACCACGCCCTGGCCCGCCTGCATGAAATTGGCCCGGGCCATGCGTTCGGCCTGCGGGGCGTCGATCAGGTGATCGGCCAGCCGGCACGAAACCAGCACCAGCCCGTGCGCGCCCACGTGCACCACCTGCACCACCTGCCGGCCGTCGAACACCAGCTGGCAGATCCCCTCGGCCGAGGGCGCCAGGCCGGCGATGCCCAGCGTCTGGCCCAGTTCGGCGATCAAGCGGGCGTAAGGGGAATCGGCGGACATGGACGAACGCCCGTCGCAAGCGGGCCTGAAAGTTTTAGGATTGTTAAAAATACGCCAGACCGGCGCGATTGAACAGATAGCAGAAACCAGGGGGCGCGCGGGCGCCCCCTGGTTTTTGGGATCCCGGCGGAAGACTCAGACCAGGGTGCCGCCGGGCGGCATTCCGGGCAT
>CBFGXR010000378.1:0-2463 GCA_965652675.1 uncultured Castellaniella sp. | reverse complement strand
CCATGCGCGGGGATACAATGCCCGCTTTCCCATCGCAAGACACGAGAGGCGCCCTACATGATCGAGGATCCGCGCACGATCTCGCATTCCATCGACCTGATCTTCATCGCCCGCGCGCTCGAGCGCATCGGTGACCACGCGAAGAACATGGCCGAGCGCGTGATCTACATGGTGCGCGGCGACGACGTGCGCCACACGGGCGTCACCAACACCGAACGCCTGGCGCGCGGCGAACCGCCGGAACCGCGCAACGATACGGACGTGGCCGAGGACGCTCCCGACTGAGCCGGCCCGGGCCGGCGTGACCGGTCAGTCCGCAGGCGGCACGTAGCCCTGGGCCTCGACGTCCTGGTCGTCGAACAGGAACGCCTGCATGCGCCCGGCCAGGAATTTCCGCGCCTCGGGGTCGGCCAGGCTCAGGTGGTTCTCGTTGACCAGCCGCGTCTGGATCTCCAGCCATTTGGCCCAGGCATCCTTGGAAATCTCGCGCCAGATGCGCACGCCCAGTTCCCCCGGATACGGGGGATAGTCCAGGCCCTGGGCCTCGCGCTTGAGTTTGTGGCATTGGATCATGCGTGCCATGTCGGGCGCCTCTCGTGTCTTGCGATGGGAAAGCGGGCATTGTATCCCCGCGCATGGCCGACGGCTGTCTCAAGACCCTGCGGTCTTCCAGGACTCCAGAACCCGGTCCAGGCCGATGCGCCAGTCGCATGCCAGCGGCCCGAGCAGGGCTTCCAGCCGGGCGCAGTCCAGACGGCCGTTGGCCGGCCGGGGCTCGGGCGAGGGCCATTCGGCCGATGCGATCGCGTCCACGCGGGGCAGGTGGGCGATCAGGCCCCGGGCGTGGGCGCGAACCAGGATTTCCTGCGCAAAGCCGTGCCAGCTGACCCAGGGGCGGCCGCCGAAATGGTAGATTCCGCCCGGCGCGCCGTCGGCGGGCCGCAGGGCCAGGGCGTGCAGGACCTCGGCCAGGTGGCCGGCCCAGGTGGGGCCGCCGATCTGGTCGTCGATCACGCGCAGGCTGTCGCGTTCGGCGCCCAGGCGCACCATCGTGCGCACGAAATTGCCGCCCCAGGCGCTGAAGACCCAGCCGGTGCGCACGATCACCGCGTGCGGATCGGCGTCCAGCACGGCCCGTTCGCCTTCCAGCTTGCCGCGCCCGTAGGTGTTCAGGGGTGCGGTCGGGTCGTCTTCCCGGTAGGGGCGGTCCAGCCGCCCGTCGAAGACGTAGTCGGTGGACACGTGCAGCAGGCGGATGCCGCGCGCCGCGCAGGCGCGCGCCAGCAGGCCGGGGGCGTCCGCGTTGATCGCGCGGGACAGGTCCGGTTCGGCGGCCGCGCGGTCCACGGCCGTGTAGGCGGCGGCGTTGATCAGGCAGTCGGCCGGATGCGCGTCCAGCCAGGCGGCCACGGCATCGGCATGCGTGATGTCCAACTGCGTCCGGTTCAGGAAGGCATGGCGGGCCTCGCCAGGCCGCTGGTCCGCCAGCGCGCGCAGCGACCGTCCCAGCTGGCCGTCGGCGCCGGTGACGAGGATGCGGGGCGCGGCCGCATCCGGCCGATGGCGGTCCGGGGATGCGGCGCGCGGGCTCATGCGCCGGCCGCCGCGCCGCCCAGGCCCAGCCGCTGGCGCTGGTAGCTGCCGTCCTGCACGCGGCGGCACCAGTCGCGGTGCCCCAGGTACCATTGCACGGTCTTGCGCAGGCCGGTGGCGAAGGTCTCTTGCGGCGTCCAGCCCAGTTCGCGGGCGATCTTGCCGGCGTCGATGGCGTAGCGCAGATCGTGCCCCGGACGGTCGGCCACGTGGGCGATCAGGTCGGCGTAGCGCGCCACCCCGGCCGGGCGTTCGGGAGCGAGTTCTTCCAGCAGGGCGCAGACGGCGCGCACCACGTCGATGTTGCGCTGCTCGTTGTGGCCGCCGATGTTGTAGGTTTCCCCGGGCACGCCCGATTCGACCACGCGCAGCAGGGCGCGCGCGTGGTCTTCCACGTAGAGCCAGTCGCGGACCTGCAGGCCCTGGCCGTAGACGGGTAGGGGCTTGCCTTCCAGGGCGTTCAGGATGATCAGCGGGATCAGCTTTTCCGGGAAGTGGCAGGGGCCGTAGTTGTTCGAGCAGTTGGTCACCAGCACGGGCAGGCCGTAGGTGCGGTGCCAGGCCCGCGCCAGATGGTCCGATCCCGCCTTGCTGGCGGAATAGGGCGAGCTGGGCGCGTAGGGCGTGGTTTCCGTGAACAGGGCTTCGGTGCCGGCCAGGTCGCCGTAGACCTCGTCGGTGGAAATGTGATGGAAGCGGAAGGCGGCGCGCGCGCCGGCGTCCAGCCCGTTCCAGTGGGCGCGGGCGGCCTCCAGCAGTGTGTAGGTGCCGACCATGTTGGTCTGCACGAAGGCGGAGGGGCCGTCGATGGACCGGTCCACGTGGGATTTCGCCGCCAGGTGCATCACGGCGTCGGGGCGGTGGCGCGCG
>CBFGXR010000377.1:0-2468 GCA_965652675.1 uncultured Castellaniella sp. | reverse complement strand
GGCGGCCTGGCGGTGTGGGTCCCTGAGGTCTGCGGCAACGGCTACAGCGTGGTCGTGTCCCTGCTGCACCAGCCCCAGGCCTGGCAGACGGTGCTGTGGATCCTGCTGTGCAAGGTGCTGGCGACGGCGCTCACGGCGGGTTCCGGCGCCGTGGGCGGGGTGTTCACCCCGACCCTGTTCGTCGGCGCGGCCCTGGGCACGCTGTTCGCCCAGGGGCTGGGGGAACTCTGGCCCGCGCTGGCGGGCCACGGCGCGGTCCTGACCCTGGTGGGCATGGGGGCCTTCCTGGCGGCGGCGACCAGCGCGCCCTTCATGGCGATCCTGATGATCTTCGAGATGACGCTCAGCTACCAGATGGTGCTCCCGCTGGTGCTGGCCTGCGTGGCGGCGTATTTCGTGTCGCGCGGCCTGGCCCAGGCGGTGATGTATCAGGTGACCCTGCACCACGAGGACAACCAGGCGCTGCGCCAGCGCCTGCGCCATGACCGGCTGGACAGCCTGATGCGGCCGGCGGAAACCGTGATCTGCACGGACGCGCCGGTGCGCCGCGCGCAGGAGATGTTCCTGGACTATCCGGTGAAGTACCTGTACGTGACCGACGCCGAGGGCGCCTGGCAGGGCGTGATCGCCCAGCAGGACCTGACCCGCATGATGCTGGCCGAGACCGACGTGCAGTCCAAGACCTGCGGCGAGGTGCTGCGCCTGGATTTCGTCAAGCCCCTGTATCCCGACCTGAGCCTGGACGAGGCCCAGGCCCAGTTCAGCGCCTTCCAGGGGGAACGGCTGCCGGTGGTCAGCCGCGACCGGCCCGCCCGGCTGCTGGGGGTGGTCTACAAGTCCGATCTGCTGGAACGCTATTCGCAACTGAAGCGGGCTTTAGGGGAGTTCTGAAGCGGTCTGCAGTGTTGCTCGTACACCTCACCGCTTGCAAGCGGTTCGGATTCGTCAGGCACGGGACAGTCCGCAAGGGACTGTCCCGTGTCCCGACTCATCTGTCGCCGCGCCGGGATCGGTCGTGACGGCCGGCCGCGCCGCAGTGATGGCATAATCCCGATACTGGATATCGACACAGTCTTTTCATGGCCATCCAAGCAGATTCCCTCTCGGCGCGCCCGCCCGAACCCCGTCTGGTGACGCCGGACGTGGCTTCGCGCGCCGAAGACTCCGTCGAACGCGCCCTGCGGCCCAAGTCCCTGGGCGACTACGTCGGCCAGCGGCGGGTGCGCGAACAGCTGGACATCTTCATCGCGGCGGCCCGCCAGCGCGGCGAATCGCTGGACCACGTGCTGCTGTTCGGCCCGCCGGGCCTGGGCAAGACGACCCTGGCGCACATCGTGGCCCATGAAATGGGCGTGCAGCTGCGCCAGACCTCCGGTCCGGTGCTGGAACGGCCCGGCGACCTGGCCGCCATGCTGACCAACCTGGAGCGCAACGACGTCCTGTTCATCGACGAGATCCATCGCCTGTCGCCGGTGGTCGAGGAAATCCTCTATCCCGCGCTGGAGGACTTCCAGATCGACATCCTGATCGGCGAAGGCCCCGCCGCCCGCAGCGTGAAAATCGACCTGCAGCCCTTCACCCTGGTGGGAGCCACCACGCGCGCCGGCATGCTGACCAATCCGTTGCGCGACCGCTTCGGCATCGTGTCGCGGCTGGAATTCTATTCGGCCGACGAACTGGCCCACATCGTGCGGCGCAGTGCCGGCCTCCTGGGCGCGGACGCGACCGACGACGGCGCCGCCGAGATCGCCCGCCGTTCGCGCGGCACGCCGCGCATCGCCAACCGCCTGCTGCGCCGGGTGCGCGACTACGCCGACGTGCGCGCGGGCGGACGCATCGACACCGCCACCGCCCAGGCGGCGCTGGCCATGCTGGAAGTCGATCCCCAGGGCCTGGACCTGATGGACCGCAAACTGCTGGAAGCCATCGTGCACAAGTTCGACGGCGGCCCCGTGGGCGTGGACAGCCTGGCCGCCGCCATCGGCGAGGAACGCGACACCATCGAGGACGTCATCGAACCCTACCTGATCCAGCACGGCTACCTGCAGCGCACCCCGCGCGGCCGCATGGCCCCGCGCCGCTGCTGGGAACACCTGGGCCTGAAGGCGCCCGCCGCCGGGGGCGGGGGGGAACTGTTTTAACGTTTGTTTTTTGACTTCGCAGGGCCGGATCAAAGAGGTCCCGCCTAGAACTCCAGCGCCTCGAAACGCACGGCCTTCAGGCGGTCTTTTTCGAACTGGAACAGGGGCATGACGGCGCCGTTGGCATCGCCGCACAGGGGGATGACCAGTTGCGGGGCGGTCTCGACCGAGCCGCCGTCGGTGTCGTCGGGGTCGTAGGGCGTGCCGTAGCGCCGCAGCGCCGCCACGGTCTCGGCCCGGGATGAGCCGATCTTGAGGCCCGCGGGCAGATAACGGGCGGGATCGGCTGCTTTGGCTAGGAAGTCCATGTTGCCGAACAGCGGGACG
>CBFGXR010000376.1:0-2468 GCA_965652675.1 uncultured Castellaniella sp. | reverse complement strand
CCTCGTCGGCGTCCCAGACGTTGCTGCCGCCCAGCTGGCGGACGACGAAGTAGTTGGTGGCCTGGAAGCCGCATTCCTCGAGCACCGGCACCGCGTGCTCCAGCACATTGGCATAGCCGTCGTCGAACGTGATGCCGACGACCTTGCCCTGCTTTTCCCCGCGCAGGTAGGGCCCCAGCCGGGCCATCGGCAGCCCCCGGTAGCCCAGGCGCCGCAGCCACAGCATCTGGCGACGGAAATCCCGGGGATGCACGGTCAGGCCCCGGTAGGGCGTGCCGCGCGGGCCGGGTTCCCCGATCTGGTGGTACATGAGGATAGGGATCATCAGCGGATTATATCGGCCGTCAGGGTTTGCGACCCAGCCGGTACAGTTTCACGTAACGGTAGAAACTGCCCGTGCCCGCCATGCCGGCCAGCACCAGCCCCTGCCAGCCGTCCAGGAAGCCGCGCCGCAGCACGTAGTGGCGGACGAAGGTCCAGAAGCCGTGGCCGAACGGCCCCAGCACCGTGGTCCGCCGCCCCCGCTCGAAGGCGCCGCGCGCGGCTTCGGTGGAATAGCGGTTGATCTTGTCGATGAAGACTTCCAGGCTGGCGTAGGGATAATGCAGGAAATGCCCGGGCAGCGTGTCCGTGCGCCCCCGGACCACGACGTGCTCGTGCACGGCCGCGTCGGTGAAGCGCCCCGCGTCGCGGCGGAACAGGCGCACCACGTAATCCGGCCACCAACCGCTGTGACGGATCCAGCGGCCGCAGAAATTCGACAGCCGGGCGATCCGGTAGCCTTCGGCGCCGGGCGCCTGGACGGCCCGCTGGATGGCCCGGGCCAGTTCGGGCGTGACCCGTTCGTCGGCGTCGATGGACAGCACCCAGTCGCCGGTGGCGAGATCCAGGACACGGTTCTTCTGCGGACCGAAGCCGGGCCAGTCCGACGTGACTTCGACCCGGGCGCCTCGCGCCCGGGCGATCTCGCGGGTGCCATCCGTGCTGCCCGAATCCAGGACGACGATCTCGTCGGCGAAGGCGACGGAATCGAGGCAGTCGCCGATGTGCGCGGCCTCGTTCTTGGTGATGACGATGACCGACAGCTTCATCTTCACCCCGCGTAGCGCTGGCCGCGCTTCCATCGCTTCCAGGCATTGAAGACCGGTCCGAGCAGCGGATGGGCCGCCACGCGGATGCGCCGGCCGGCCGAAGCGCCGGAGGTGTCGCGCACGGCAAAGCGGAAGATCGAGGCCGGGTCCGAGCCGGGCCGGTTGCGGCCGAAGGCCCGCGTCGTATACAGATGCCGGAAGCCGGCCGCCTGGGCGACGCGGACGTAGTCCGGATCGAAATACCCCTGCGGCCAGCACAGATGATCGGAGACCGCGCCCAGATGCCGGGCCAGGCTGGCGCGCGACTGCGCCAGTTCGTCGGCCATGCGGGCGTTCTTGTCGCCTTCCTGCTTGTCCCAGCGGGTATGGGTATGGGTATGGCTGTGGAATTCGATCACATCATCGGCCCGCATCCGTTCGATTTCGGACCAGCGCAGGGCGATGCCGGCGGCATCCCCGGCCGCGACGCGGCGCATGCATTCGGCGTGATCGGGCGTTTCTGGCAGCGCCGCCCCGCCCTCGCCCGCGCAGGCCCGCGCGGGCCCGTCGCCAACCCAGGACGTGACCAGGAAGACCACGGCATGGAAGCCGTATTCGCGCAACAGCGGCCAGGCATGGACGTAGTTGTCCAGGTAGCCGTCGTCGAACGTGATCAGCACGGAGCGTTCAGGCGCGGGTGCGCCCGCCAGATGCGCGGCGAATTCGTCGCACGTCAGCCCACGATAGCCGTGGGCGCGCAGCCAGGCCAACTGATCGCGGAAGTGTGCCGGCGTGACGTTGATGGCCCCGCCCGCGGGGGTGACGTGGTGGTACATCAGCACGGGGACCGTTCGATTGCGGCTCATGAGGCGCGCTCCTCCAGCCATTGTCCATAGCATTGCTCGGTGCGGCGCACCAGGCCTTCCAGGGTGAAGCGGTCGCCTTCGCGCACCGCCCGCATCCCAGCCCGGCCCATGGCGCGGCGGCGCTCGGGGTCGTCGATCAGCGCCGTCAGCGCCGCCGCGAGGGCGGCCGCGTCATGCAAGGGCACGAGCAGGCCGGTCTCGCCGTCGCGCAGCATCTCGGACACCCCGCCCACGTCCGTGCCGATCACCGGCAGGCCCGCGGCGGCGGCCTCGACGAAGACCGTGCCGGAGGCTTCCTGTTCGGTCGCCAGGGCGAACAGGTCGAAGCCGGCCAGCACGTTGGGGATGTCGGAGCGGCGACCGGTGAACAGGATCTTGCCCTCCAGTCCGAGCGAACGCACGTAGGCCCGCAGGTTTTCCAGGGTGGGAGAGCCGTCCCCCACCAGGACCAGAAAAACGTCCGGACGCCGCAGCGGGCCGGCCATGGCGTCGATCAGGGCGCGATGGCCTTTTTTCTCGCGCATCACGGACA
>CBFGXR010000375.1:0-2468 GCA_965652675.1 uncultured Castellaniella sp. | reverse complement strand
GCTGGAGCCCGTGGTGCGGGTCTTCGAATCCTGGCAACGCGCATTCGAGGATCGGGACGCGGCGCGGGACATGCTGTCCGACCCCGACATGAAGGCGCTGGCCGAAGAGGAGCTGGCGGGCGCCGACGCGCGCATCGAGGCGCTGGAGGACGAACTGCGGATCCTGCTGCTGCCCAGGGACCCGGACGACGACCGCAGCGTCTTCCTGGAAATCCGCGCCGGCACGGGGGGCGACGAGAGCGCGCTGTTCGCGGGCGATCTGCTGCGCATGTACACCCGCTACGCGGAGGTCCGTGGCTGGCGGGTGGAACTGACGTCCGGGAGCGCGTCCGAACTGGGCGGCTACAAGGAAGTGATCGCCCATGTCGAGGGCGACGGCGTCTACGGCCGGCTGAAGTTCGAGTCCGGCGCCCACCGTGTCCAGCGTGCCGGAAACCGAATCCCAGGGCCGGGTGCACACATCGGCCTGCACGGTCGCGGTGATGCCCGAGGCCGATGCCCAGGCCGACATCCGGATCGATCCCAACGACCTGCGCATCGACACGTTCCGCGCCAGCGGGGCGGGCGGGCAGCACATCAACAAGACCGATTCGGCGGTGCGCATCACCCACCTGCCGACCGGCCTGGTGGTGGAATGCCAGGACGACCGTTCGCAGCACCGCAACAAGGACAAGGCCATGCAGGTGCTGGCCGCCCGCCTGAAGGACCGCCAGCAGCAGGAAGCGCATGCGCGCGAGGCCGCCCAGCGCAAGAGCCTGGTGGGGTCCGGCGACCGGTCGGAGCGCATCCGCACCTACAACTTCCCGCAGGGGCGCGTCACCGACCATCGCATCAATCTGACGCTGTACAAGCTGGCGCAGGTGATGGACGGCGATCTGGACGAGCTGACCGGCGCCCTGCTGGCCGAGCATCAGGCCGAACAGCTCGCCGCGCTGGCGCTGGAATGAGCCTCACCCTGCGCGAAGCCCTGGCGGCCAGCCCGCTGCCGCGCCTGGAGGCCCACCTGCTGTGGCAGCGGGTGCTGGACGTGCCGCGCGCCTGGCTGATCGCGCATGACGCCGATCCCCTGGATCCGGCGTGGGTCGACGCCTACCGGGCGCTGGAGGCCCGCCGGCTGGCGGGCGAACCCATCGCCTACATCCTGGGGCATCGGGAATTCTTCGGACGCGACTTCCAGGTCACGCCGGCGGTGCTGATCCCCCGGCCGGACACCGAACTGCTGGTCGAATGCGGCCTGCGGGCGATCCGGGACGTGCGCGAACCCCGGGTGCTGGACCTGGGCACGGGCAGCGGCGTCGTGGCGGTGACGCTGGCGCTGGAGCGGCCCGACGCGCGGGTGCGGGCCACCGACCGCAGCGCCGAGGCCCTGGACGTGGCGCGAAAGAACGCACGCGTCCTGGGGGCACAACTATGGTTTTCACCCGGGAATTGGTACGATACCGAACTGGGTTCGGCGCGCTTCGATCTGATTGTCTCGAACCCGCCATACATCGATGCGCAGGACGCGCACCTGGGGTTGGGCGATCTGCGCTTCGAACCCTCGGGTGCCCTGACCGATGGGGCCGATGGCCTGCGGGCCTTGCGCGACATCGTGCAGGGCGCGCCGGATCATCTGTCCCCGGGCGGAGCCCTGTGCGTGGAACACGGTTGGGACCAGGCGGCGGCCGTCCGGTCCCTGTTTTTGAGCCGGGGATTTGCCGACGTCGCCAGCGAGCGGGACCTGTCCGGCATCGAACGCGTCACCCGGGGCCGTGTCCCGGCCTGATCTTTTTTCCGCCAGGCTGCCGAAAGCGCGGCGTGGAGGATTTATTAAGCGAGACCACCATGAGCGAAGCAGTCCAATCCGAAGTCCAGAATTTCATCCGTGAAACGGTCACCGGTCATCCGGTCGTCCTGTTCATGAAGGGCACGGCCCAGTTTCCGCAATGCGGCTTTTCCGGCCGCGCGATCCAGATCCTGAAGGAAACCGGCGTCACCAAGCTGGTGACCGTCAACGTGCTGGAAGACCCCGAAGTCCGCCAGGGCATCAAGGACTACGCCAACTGGCCGACGATCCCCCAGCTCTACGTCCAGGGCGAATTCGTCGGCGGCACGGACATCATGAACGAAATGCACCAGAACGGCGAACTGGCCCAACTGCTGAAGGACGCCGGGGCGATCGAGTGAATCCCCCCCGGCGGCTGGTCGTCGGCATCAGCGGCGCGACCGGCGTCCGGTACGCCACGCGCCTGCTGGAAATCGCCCGGGCGCACGGCGGGGTGGAAACCCATCTCGTCATGTCGCCCTCGGGCGTGCTGAACGTTCGCCACGAGCTCGGCCTGGATCGCCGGGCCGTGCATGCGCTGGCCGATCACGTCCACAGCCATCGGGACGTGGGCTCGGTGCTGGCCAGCGGCAGTTTCCGCACGGCCGGCATGGTGGTGGTCCCCTGTTCGATGCGGACGCTGGCCGCCGTGGCGCATGGCCTG
>CBFGXR010000374.1:0-2469 GCA_965652675.1 uncultured Castellaniella sp. | reverse complement strand
GTCCGCGTCGCGCTCTGGCCCGGCCACCGGGCGCGGCTGCGGGCCTCGGCCCTGGCGCTGGGCTACCCGCTGGACGCGGCGGCCCTGGACGGCTGGCTGGCCGAGCGGATCCGGGGACTCGCGGACGACGCGCCGCAGCGCCTGCGCCTGCTGCTGGCGGCCGACGGCCGGCTGTCGCTGGAAGCCGCGCCGCTGCCGCCGACACCCGAACCGGTGCGCATCGCCCTGGCGGCGGACGTCCTGGGGCCGGAGGCCGTGCTTGAAGCCGATGACCCCTGGCTGCGGCACAAGACCACCCACCGCCCCCGTTTCGCGGCCGCGCAGCGCTGGCTGCGGGCCCATCCCGATCATTTCGACCTGATTTTCGGCAACACCGCCGGGGACCTGTGCGAAGGCAGCCGCAGCACGATCTACGTCCGGGACGCGGCCGGCGCCTGGCTGACGCCGCCCCTGGCCAGCGGCCTGCTGCCCGGCGTCAAGCGCCAGGCCCTGCTGGACGACGGCGCCGTGCGGGAAGCCCGGCTGAGCCTGGCCGACCTGCGCCAGGCCCCTGCCTTACGCGTTTCGAACGCCCTGCGGGGGTGCCTGGACGCCCGACTCGTTTAACGCGCCGCCGCCAGTCCCTGGCGCAGCGCCCAGTCGGCCGCCGCCATCCCCATGGTGGCGGTGATCGCCACGGCCGAGCCGTAGCCCGCGCAGGACAGGCCCTGCGGCGCGGCGACAGGCGCGGATCCACCGCCCGCGCCATCCGACGGCGCGGCGGTGCCGGCCGCGCGCTGCCAGGCGGCGGGCAGCACGACCGGCTGATCGAACCACAGGCAATGCACCCCCATGCGCGGCACCCGGCGGCGCGGCTTGCCACCCGCCGCCCCGCCCTTGGGATAGCCATGGCGCTGGCGCAGTTCCTGGCGCAACCGCCCCAGCAGGGCGTCGTGCGTCACGACCGACAGATCCCCGGCCCGCAAGGCCAGCGGATCCGTCTTGCCGCCCGCCCCGCCGCACACCAGCATCGGCCAGCCCGCCGCGCGGGCGCGCAGGATCATGGCGATCTTGGCCGTCACCTGGTCGGTGCAGTCCAGCAGCGCGCCGGGGGCGCCCGACAGGATCGCGTCCACATTGTCCGGGCCGATGAAATCGTCAACGCACTCGACGCGGCAGCCGGGATTGATGTCGCGGATGCGATCGGCCATGGCGGCGACCTTGGCCCGTCCCAGCGTGCTGCCCAGGGCATGGACCTGGCGGTTGATGTTGGATTCGGCCACGTGGTCCAGGTCCACCAGCGTCAGCGCCCCCACGCCCGAGCGGGCCAGGGCTTCGGCGCACCAGGCGCCCACGCCGCCGATGCCGGCCACCACCACGCGCCAGCGCGCCAGCGCCAGCCGGGCGCCGTCGCCGTACAGGCGGTCCAGGCCGCCGAAACGGCGCGCGGCGTCCGCGTCGGCATCGGTGGAATCGGCGGGCAGGGGATCAGGCGTCACGGCGTCGGCGGGAAAGAAGGGAATCCTCCATTTTAGCCAAGGGATCCTCCGGACGAGCCCCGGCGCCGCCCCCGCGCGCAAGTCCTCTACAATACGGACTGTCCCAGACTCCAACGCCGCCCACCCCTCGTGAACACGCCCGCCGCCCGCGCCAGCCAGCTTCCGCCCCCGCCGGAAGCCTTCCATCTGCGGGACGCGACCTGGCACCAGGCGTCCATCGACCGGACCCTGCGACACTGGGACGGCCGCTCCGACCTGTGGATATTCGGTTACGGGTCCCTCATCTGGCGGCCGGAATTCGACCACCTGGAATCCCGCCGCGCGCGCATCCACGGCTACCACCGCGCCCTGTGCCTGTGGTCGCGCATCAATCGCGGCACGCCGGAACGGCCCGGCCTGGTCTTCGGCCTGGACCTGGGCGGCTCCTGCGAAGGCACCGTCTACCGCATCGCCGGCGCCCGGGTGCCCGACATCCTGAGCCCCCTGTGGCAGCGCGAGATGCCCAGCGCGTCCTACATCCCGCGCTGGCTGAACTGCCACACGGCCTCCGGCGCCGTCCCCGGCCTGGTCTTCACCATGGACCGCGGGGACAAAGGCTACGTGACGGGCCTGTCCACCGAGGAGATCGTCGCCATCGTGCGCCAGGGGCACGGGCGCTACGGCCCCTGCACCGAATACGTGCTGCAAACCGCCGACGCCCTGGACGCCGCCGGCATCACCGACCGCCGCCTGCGCGCCATCGCGCGTTCGCTGCGCCGCCCCCTTTGACGCCCTTTTCCGACCCAGACACCATGTCCATCGCCGATATCCGCCAGACCTACCAGAAATTCGAGCTGCTCGAATCCGCCGCGGCCTCCGATCCCTACACCCAGTTCGACCAGTGGTTCCAGCAGGCCCTGGGCAGCGAGGTCCGCGAACCGACCGCGATGACCCTGGCGACGGCGGACGTCGCCGGCCGGCCCTCGGCGCGCATCGTGCTGCTCAAGGACTT
>CBFGXR010000373.1:0-2470 GCA_965652675.1 uncultured Castellaniella sp. | reverse complement strand
TGTCCGGCTGTCCGTACAAGAAGATCTACTACAACTGGAAGTCCGGCAAGGCGGAAAAGTGCATCTTCTGCTATCCGCGCATCGAGGCCGGCATGCCCACGGTCTGTTCCGAGACCTGCGTGGGCCGGATCCGCTACCTGGGCGTGCTGCTCTACGACGCCGACGGCATCGAGGCCGCGGCCGGCACGCTCCATGAAAAGGACTTGTACCAGGCGCAGCTGGATCTGTTCCTGGATCCGGACGACCCGGAAGTCCGCCGCCAGGCCCTGGCCGACGGCATTCCGGAAAACTGGCTGGACGCGGCCCGCAATTCCCCGGTCTACAAGATGGCCGTCGAATGGAAGATCGCCTTCCCGCTGCACCCGGAATACCGCACCCTGCCCATGGTCTGGTACGTGCCGCCGCTTTCGCCGATCCAGTCCGCCGCCAACAGCGGGCAGATCGGCGCCTTCGGCGAGATCCCCGACGTGCAGTCGCTGCGCATCCCCCTGCGCTACCTGGCCAACCTGCTGACGGCCGGCGACGAGGCCCCGATCGCCACGGCGCTGGAGCGCCTGCTGGGCATGCGCGCCTTCATGCGGGCGCGTTCGGTGGACCGCCAGGAACGCCACGACATCCTGGACCAGGTCGGCCTGACCCTGCACCAGGTCGAGGACATGCACCGCTACCTCGCCATCGCCAACTACGAGGACCGCTTCGTGGTGCCCACCGCCCACCGGGAAAACGCCGAGAACGCCTTCGAGATCCGGGGCGGCTGCGGCTTCACCTTCGGCAACGGCTGTTCGGGCGGTACGTCCGAGGGTTCGCTGTTCGGCAAGCCGCGCAACAAGCGCAAGCCGAGCGTGGTGTTCCTCGACCCGGCCCGCACGGCCTGAAGGGAGGCACGACATGGATTCCGTCACGACTTCCCGCCAGGCGCCGGTGTTCTCCGTCCTGTCCGTGCTGCTCGGCTATCCCGAGCGGGACTGGCTGGACGCCCTGCCGGAACTGCACGCGGCCCTGCCGGCTGACGCGCGCACCCGGCTGGCGCCCCTGTTCGATTTCCTGGACCGCGAGGACGACCTGATCGACCTGCAGGAACAGTACGTCGCCACCTTCGACCGCCGCGCGGCCCATTCCCTGCACCTGTTCGAGCACGTGCATGGCGAATCCCGCGACCGGGGCCAGGCCATGGTGGACCTGCGCAACGAATACCTGAAGCACGGGCTGGAGCCCGCCACCACCGAACTACCGGACTACGTGCCGCTGTTCCTGGAATTCCTCGGCCAGATCCCGGCCGAGGCGGCGGAGGACCTGCTGGGCGGCGCCATCCACGTGCTGGCCCGGCTGGGCGACAAGCTGGCGGAATCGGGCAGCCCCTACGCCTGCCTGTTCGCCCAGCTGCGGACCATGACCGACGTCGAACCCGAGGTCCTGCCCGATCCCCCCGAAGGGGACATGGACGAGACCCTGATCACCTTCGGCCCCCAGGCCGACGGCACCGAACCGCTGCTCATGCGGCGCCCGGGCGGCGGGGACGGCGCGCAGCCCATCGTGTTCCACCCGCCCCGTTCCCGCAAGGCCGGCCCGGCCGACGGCCAGGCCTGAGGAGATTCCGATGAAAGACACACTCGACCTGTTCTTCTTTGGGGTGTACCCCTATATCGCGCTGACCGTGTTCTTCGTGGGCAGCCTGCTGCGCTTCGAGCGCGAGCAGTACACCTGGAAGAGCGATTCCAGCTGCTGCGGCGCGGATCGCTGAGCTGGGGCAGCAACCTGTTCCATATCGGCATCATTTCCCTGTTCTTCACCCATATGGTGGGCCTGCTGACGCCGCCGGCCGTCTACCACGCCTTCGGCGTGACGACGCAGTTCAAGCAGATGATGGCCATCGTGGTCGGCGCGATCCTGGGGGTCGTGTGCCTGATCGGCCTGCTGCTGCTGATCCACCGCCGCTGGGCGGAAATCCGCCTGTCCCACAATTCCAATCCGTCCGACTGGGTGACGCTGCTGTGGATCCTGCTGGTGCTGGTGGTGGGCATCGCCTCGATCTTCACGTCCGTGCATCACAGCGACGGCGCGGTGATGATCCAGCTGGGCGAATGGGCGCAGCGCATCGTCACCTTCCGGGGCGGGGCGGTCGGCGCCCTGGCGGGAGTGCCCGCCGTCTATCGCCTGCACATGGTGCTGGGCATGACGCTGTTCGTGATCTTCCCCTTCACCCGCCTGGTGCACGTGTGGTCGGGCCTCGCCTCGGTCACGTACCTGGTGCGGGCCTGGCAGATCGTGCGGCCGCGCTGATCGAATTCGGGAAACAGGATGATCACCGTCAACGACACCCCCATCACCGAGGCCGAGATCCTGGCCGAGGTCCCGCGCCACCAGGGGACGGCCAATCCCCGCCTGGCCGCCGGCCAGGAACTGGTGCTGCGCGCCCTGTGCCGCCAGCGCGCCGCCGAACTGGATCTGTCGGCGGAAGACGACGAAGCCC
>CBFGXR010000372.1:0-2500 GCA_965652675.1 uncultured Castellaniella sp. | reverse complement strand
AGCGGGTGTCGCCGCCGATCCGCAGGCTGAGGACCCGGCCGCGCGAAACCCCCTGCCGGCCGGCTTCGTCGAGCGCCGCGAGGACCGTGTCGGCGGCCTGCGGCGGCAGGATGTCCCCGACCAGCCGGCCCCGCAGGCCGGACGCGGGCCGGGACGCCTCCGCCTCCGGCGCGGCGTGCACGGCCAGATAGCGGCCCCGCGCGTCCATTTCGACCACCAGGTCGGGCAGCGCGTCCAGGGTCGCCCGCAGGCGCTGCAGGGACTCGTCCATCATGGCATAGGGATGCTGGACGGTTTCCACGAAGACGGCCCGGTACAGATAGAGGTAGGCCAGCACCTTGTAGAGATGCCCGAACAGGTTGTAGACGTCCATGGCGCCCATGTAGCGCGTCAGGAAGAATTCGCTCTGGGCCATGATGCAGGCGGCCGCGAACAAGGCGCCGACGTTGAAGCGGCGGGGAAAGCGCATGAGCCACAGCAGCCGGACGGCGGCCAGCAGGTTCAGGGCCAGGATTCCGTATTCGGCGCCGACCGTGAACGCGGTCGGCCCCCAGCCCGGGATGAAGAAGGCCGGCAGCCACGGCGGCGCGCGCAGGAGCAGGACCGCCGCCCCGAAGACCAGCAGCAGGACGAGCAGCTGCCAGCCGCCCAGGGGCATCCGGACCGGCCGGATCCGCCAGGGCATCCAGACCGCGGCCAGCAGGCCCAGCGCGCCCATCAGCCGGGCGGCCAGCCAGAAGCCGGTGCTCGTCGCGGTCGAGCCGGGCGCGACGAAATCCGGCATGCCCGGCAGGGTCAGCAGATGCAGGAAATCCAGCAGCGCCACCGCCAGAAAGGCGCTGGCCAGCCACACGAGATTGCCCGGCAGGCTTTCGCGGCGCGCACTCCAGATGAGCCCGAAAATGAGGGAAGCCATCACGATGGACAGCGTTTCCAGGGCCATGTGCAGCGGCAGGAAATGGCTGACGTCGCTGGCGGAAGCCGGCAGGCGCAGGGTCGTGACCACGATCAGGATCACCAGCAGCGCGCTGGCGGCGCCGAAGGCGCGGCGGGATTCCGCCAGATGGGCCGGGTGGATGGTCATGGACGCTGCTCACGGGACGTGACAACCAATGTAACGGGCCGGCCCATCCATCGGCAAGCCCGGTCCAACCCGGATCACGGCGCGGGCGGAGTCAGTCTCCGTACAGCCCGATGCCCCACCAGCGCAGGGTGCCCGACAGATGCGTGCGCACAGCCTGCGCGGCGTCTTCCTCGCGCCCGGCCAGCACGGCGTCGATGATGCGCAGGTGTTCGTCCATGGCGGGAATGATGCGTTCGGGCAGCAGCCGGCGCGATTGCTGCAGCACCGTGATGCGATCGTAGTTGCTGGCGTAGACCCCCGCCGCCAGCGGATTGGCCAGCGCCTCGGACAGCGCCAGGTGCAGCTTCCAGTCGACCGCCATCGCCCATTGCTGCAGTTCCAGCGTGATGCCGCCGAACGCCTGGTCCCGGACGGCGGCATGTTCCTCGCGCAAGGCCCGCATCGGGGCCTCTTCCAGCCGCGCGGCCAGGATCCGGGCGCCTTCCTGGTCGAGCATGCAGCGCAGATGGAAACAGGAGCGGATCGTGTCGGGCGTGGGCTCGATGACCAGCACCCCGCGCTTGGGCAGGATCCGCACCAGGCCGGTGGATTCGGCATGCTTCACGGCCTCGCGCACGGGGGCCAGCGGAAGACCGGTCTTTTCCACCAGTTCCGCGATCGAGACCAACTGGCCGGCCCGGACCTCGCCCCGGAACAACAGGTCCCGGAAGGCGAGGAAAGCCTGGTCGGCCAGCAGCATGTCTCCTGCCATCACACCCGTCCCGAAACGGCGGCCGCGTCCTCGGCGTCGCGCAGATCGACCTCGATCCTGCCGTCCAGCACGTCATGGGCACGCTGACGATCCACGTCCCCTTCCCAGGCGCCGATGACGACGGTGCCGACGCAATTGCCGATCATGTTGGTGAGCGCGCGCGCCATGCCCATGAACCAGTCGACCGACAGCACCAGCACCAGGCCGATCGCGGGAATGTCTGGGATCACGCTGAGCGTGGCCGCCAGGATCACGATGGCCGAGCCGGGCACGCCGTGGGCCCCCTTGGAGGTCAGCAGGGACACGCCCAGGATCAGCAGCAGATGAGAGAATTCCAGCGGCGTGTCCGTGGCCTGGGCGATGAAGACGGCGGCCAGCGTCAGGTAGATCGAGAACCCGTCCAGGTTGAACGAGTAGCCGGTCGGCACCACCAGGCCGACGGTCGAGCCGCGCACCCCCATGAGTTCCAGCTTGCGCATGACCTGCGGCAGGACCGCGTCGGACGAGGCCGTGCCCAGCACCACCAGCAGTTCCTCGCGCAGGTAGCGCAGCAGCTTCAGGATGTTGAAGCCCGCCAGGCGCAGGATGACGCCCAGCACGACCAGCACGAAAATCACGCAGGTCACGTAGAACAGGGCCACCAGCAGCCCCAGGGAGCCCAGCGT
>CBFGXR010000371.1:0-2502 GCA_965652675.1 uncultured Castellaniella sp. | reverse complement strand
CGCCGACGTCCTGGACGGGCCGCGGGTAATAGGGACCGACGGGGCAGGCCGACAGGGCCAGGGCCGCCGCGGCGGTCAGCAGCGCATGCGCGGCGCGGCGTGCGCGGCGGACAGGCGCGGCCGTCAAGGCGGCGGCGGAGTGCGTGGGCACGCGATCAGCCATGAGGGGCAGGCTCCTGTTGCGGCGAAGGGGAAGCACGGCGGCGGGATCCACGCAGGCGATCCAGGCTCAGATAAACGACGGGCGTAGTGTAGAGCGTGAGCACCTGGCTGACCAACAGGCCGCCGAAGATCGTCAGCCCCAGGGGCTGGCGCATCTCCACCCCCGCCCCCGTGGCCAGCAGCAGCGGCAGCGCGCCCAGCATGGCCGACAGGGTGGTCATCAGGATCGGACGCAGGCGGGCCAGGCAGGCGCGGTAGATGGCCTCGCGCGGGTCCAGGCCCTCGCGGCGCTGCGCCTGCAGGGCGAAGTCCACCATCATGATGGCGTTCTTTTTCACGATCCCGATCAGCAGAAAGACGCCGATCAGCGCGATCAGGGTGAATTCCATGCCCACCAGCCGCAGGGCCAGCAGGGCGCCGACGCCGGCCGAGGGCAGCGTGGACAGGATGGTGATCGGATGGAGGGTGCTTTCGTACAGCATGCCCAGCACCAGGTACATGGCCACCAGCGCCGCCACCAGCATCCAGGGCTGCTGCGCCACCGCGTCGCGCATCATGCCGGCGCTCTGGTCCAGCCCCGCCTGCAGTTCCTGCGTCGGCAGGCCGATGCGCGCCACGGCCTGGTCGATGGCTGCCAGACCCTGATCCAGGGACACCCCGGGCGCCAGGCCGAAGGACACCGAATCGGCGGCCAGCAGGCCCTCGTGGTTGACCGAGCGCGGCGCGGTGCCCTCGGTGATCCGGGTGAAGGCCGTCAGGGGGACGCGCTCGCCGGCGGCATTGAGCACCTGCAAGGCCTGCAGGGAATGCAGATCCTGGGCGTACTGCGGCTGCACCGCCATGACGACGTGGTACTGGTTCAGGGCGCCGTACAGCACGGCCGCCTGCCGCTGGCTGAAGGCGTTGTTCAGCACGCCCGCCAGGTCCGCCATCTGCACGCCCAGGCGCCGGGCGGCGTCCCGGTCGACGACCAGTTCCACCCGGCGGCCCTTGTCCTCGACGTCGTCGTCCACGTCGACCAGCTCGGGCAGCGCGGCCAGGACGTTGCGCACGCGCGGCAGCCACTGGTTCAGCAAGGCCAGGTCGCTGCCCATCAGCACGTAGGAGTAGGAGCCCGCCCGCGAGGAATGGCCGACGAAGATGTCCTGCTGCGGCACCAGGAACATGCGCGCCCCGGGCGTGTGCTCGAAACGGGGCCGCAGGCGGTTGACGACGTCGTTGGCGCTGGCCGTGCGCTCGCCCAGGGGCTTGAGCTGCACCTGGATGAAGCTGGAATTGCTGCCGCCCCGTCCGCCGGCGTAGGCGGTGACGGTGTCCACCGCCGGATCGGCCAGCAGCACGCGGCGGAACGCGTCCAGCCGGGTCTGGGTCTCGGCGAAGGACGTGCCGGTGTCGACGCGGAAGAAGCCCATCAGCTGGCCCGTGTCCTGCTGCGGAAAGAAGCCCTTGGGAATGCTGGCGTACAGGTACACGTTCAGGCCCACCGTGGCCAGGAGCAGCAGCAGGACGATGCGGCCGTGATCCAGCGACCAGCGCAGGGACCGCCGGTAGGCGGCCTCGCCCGCCTGGCCGCAGCGGCGCAGCCAGCGCCGCAGCAGGCCCCGCGGCGGCGGGTCGTGGGCGGCCGGCGCGCGCAGCAGGCGCGCCGCCATGACCGGGGTCAGCGTCACCGACACCACCAGCGAGACGGCGATGGCCACCGACAGAGTGACGGCGAATTCCTTGAACAGCCGCCCCACCAGGCCGCCCACCAGCCACAGGGGAATGAACACGGCGATCAGCGACAGGCTCATGGCCAGCACGGTGAAACCGACCTCGGTGACCCCGCGCAGGGCGGCGCGCGCCGGACGCATGCCGCGCTCCACGTGGCGCATGATGTTTTCCAGCACCACGATGGCATCGTCCACGACGAAGCCCGTGGCCACGATCAGAGCCATCAGGGAAATCGTGTTCAGGGTGAAGCCGAACCACCACATCAGGCTGAAGGTGCTGATTGGTTCAGGGCGCCGTACAGCACGCCCGCCTGCCGCTGCCTGAAGGCGTTGTTCAGCACGCCCGCCAGGTCCGCCATCTGCACGCCCAGGCGCCGGGCGGCGTCCCGGTCGACGACCAGTTCCACCCGGCGGCCCTTGTCCTCGACGTCGTCGTCCACGTCGACCAGCTCGGGCAGCGCGGCCAGGACGTTGCGCACGCGCGGCAGCCACTGGTTCAGCAAGGCCAGGTCGCTGCCCATCAGCACGTAGGAGTAGGAGCCCGCCCGCGAGGAATGGCCGACGAAGATGTCCTGCTGCGGCACCAGGAACATGCGCGCCCCGGGCGTGTGCTCGAAACGGGGCCGCA
>CBFGXR010000370.1:0-2517 GCA_965652675.1 uncultured Castellaniella sp. | reverse complement strand
GAGACCGCCAGCGTGCACGATCTGTTCGCCGCGCCGCTCCACCCCTATACCCGGGGCCTGCTGGGCTGTCTGCCCGGTGTGGCGCGCAGCCGTGCCGCACCGGAAGGCACCGGCGCGGACGGCACGCCCGCCACCGCGCCGCGCCGTCGCCTGGAGGCCATTCCGGGCCAGGTGTCGAGTCCTCTGGCGCCGCCGCCAGGCTGCGCCTTCGCGCCGCGCTGCGGCCGGCGCCAGGCGGCCTGCGACGCGGCGATGCCGGCCTTGGAAGTGATCAACGCGGACCGCTGGCCCTTGCGCCAGGTGCGCTGCATCCGCGCGGGAGAAACCACATGACGCAAACCCGGATACCCTCGGAGCCCTTGCTGCGCGTCCGGAACCTGAGCAAGCAGTTCGGCGTCGGCGCGGGCGCGGTGCGCGCGGTGCAGGACGTGTCTTTCGACATCCTGCCCGGAGAAACGCTGGGACTGGTGGGCGAATCCGGCTCGGGCAAGAGCACGATCGGCCGCATGCTCACCCGTCTGATCGAGCCGACCGGCGGCGGCCTGCTCTATCGGCATGAGGCGCGGGAGGTCGACCTGGCGCACCTGAGCCAGCGCGCCTTGCGTCCGCTGCGCGCCGACATCCAGATCATCTTCCAGGATCCCTATGCCAGCCTGAACCCGCGCATGCGCATCCGCGACGTGCTGGGCGAGGCGCTGTCCACCCACGGCCTGGCGCCGGGCGCGGCGCGGCAGGCGCGCATCGAGGAACTGTTGGAACAGGTCGGCCTGCGGCCCGAGCACGCGGAGCGCTTTCCGCACGAATTCTCCGGCGGGCAGCGCCAGCGCATCGGCATTGCGCGCGCGCTGGCGGTGGAGCCCCGGTTCATCGTCGCCGACGAACCGCTCTCGGCGCTCGATGTGTCCATCCAGGCCCAGGTGGTCAATCTGCTGGGCGAACTGAAGGAACGCCTGAACCTGACGCTGCTCTTCATTTCCCACGATCTGGACGTGGTGGAATACCTGTGCGACCGTGTGGTGGTGCTGTACCTGGGACGCGTGGTGGAAGTGGCGCCCACCGCGGCCCTGTATGCCCGGCCGCGTCATCCCTACACGCAGGCCCTGCTGGCGGCGGCCCCGATTCCCGATCCGGCCCGGCGCCACGAGATACCATTGCTGTCGGGCGATCTGCCCAGCCCCAGGAACCCGCCCAGCGGTTGTGTGTTCCGGACCCGCTGTCCGCTCGCGGAAAGCCGCTGCGCCCAGGCCGACATGCGGCTGCGCGATGTGGGCGGCGGGCATCTGCAGGCCTGTTGGAAGGCGCAGTGAATGCGCGCAACGAAAGAGAGTCACATCATGCATCCGGATTTTCTGATTGATCACCGCCACAAGAGCTTTCCGCTCGCGGCCGCGCCCGTGCACGCCTCGCGGATCGCCGAGCGCGGCTGGAACGTGCTCGCGGACGACCTGCCCTATCCGCTGGCGGTGATCCGCCGGTCGGCCCTGGAGCACAACGTGCGCTGGATGCAGGACTATGCCCGTAGCCGGGGCATCGCCTTCGCGCCGCACGGCAAGACCACCATGTCGCCCCAGCTGTTCGACCTGCAGCTGCGGGGCGGCGCCTGGGGGCTGACCTTCGCGACGATCCACCAGCTCTCCGTCGGGCTGGAGGCGGGCTTGCGCCGCGCCCTCATCGCCAACCAGGTCGTGGCGCCCGCCGACCTGGACGGACTCGATGCCCTGCTGGCCCGGCACGAGGGCCTGCGCGTGTGGTTCCTGGTGGACTCCCTCGCGCAGCTGCGCCGCATCGAGGACTGGGCGCGCGCGCGCGGCAGCCGCCGTGTCTTCGACGTGCTGCTGGAAGTGGGCATTCCCGGCCAGCGCACCGGCGCGCGCACGGCCGACGAGGCGCTGGAACTGGCGCGGGCCATCCAGGCCAGCGCGTCGGCGCGCCTGGGCGGCATCGAATGCTACGAAGGGGGGCTGACGCAATGCGACAGCGCGCACGACGTGCCCGCCGTGACCGAACTCGTGCGCCGCGTGGTCGAGATCGCCGCGGCCTGCGACGCGCAGGGATTGCTGCCCGGGGACGAGCCGATCCTCAGCGCCGGCGGCTCGGCCATTTTCGATCTGGTGGTGCCGCTGCTGCAGGGCGCGGGCCTGGCGCGGCCGTTCCTGGGCGTGCTGCGCTCGGGCTGCTACGTGACGCACGACCATGGCAATTACCGGCGCCTGCTGAAACTGGTGGAACGGCGCGGGGGCCTGCGGGACTCGCTGCAAGCCGCGCTCGAGGTCTGGGCCATGGTGCAGTCCGTGCCCGAGCCGGGCCTGGCGCTGCTGACCTGCGGCCGGCGCGATATTTCCTACGACCTGGAACTGCCGTCCGCCCAGCGTTGGGCGCCGCGCGGCGCCGCGGCGGCGCAGGCCGCGCCCGCGTCCTGGAAGATCAGCGCCCTGAACGACCAGCACGCCTATCTGCGTTTCGATCCGGCGGACGGCCCGGCCGTGGGCGACCGGGTCGCGCTGGGCATTTCCCACC
>CBFGXR010000369.1:0-2538 GCA_965652675.1 uncultured Castellaniella sp. | reverse complement strand
CGGCAGCCTTTCCCGCCAGGGCATCATGCCCGAGACGGCCCATGCCCTGGACGCGGCCATGGCCGGAGACGGCTGGTTCGCCGTGCAAACGCCCCAGGGCGAGGCCTACACCCGCGCGGGCGAATTCGCCGTCAACGAGCAGAACCAGCTGGTCACGCACACCGGCCTGCCGGTGCTGTCCACCGATGGCGGTCCCATCGAGATCCCCGAACGCGGCAGCGTGACCTTCGCCACGGACGGCCAGATCAGCGCCCTGGGCGCGGGCGACAATCCGCGCGACATCCAGCTGCTGGCGCAGCTGAAGCTGGTCAATCCGCCCAAGGATCAGCTGGTGCGCGGCGACGACGGCCTGTTCCGCACGGCGGGCGGGCAGCCCGTCCAGCCGGACGAAGCCGTCAAGATCGCCCCCGGCTTCATCGAAAAGAGCAACGTCAATCCGGCCGCCGCGATGGTGGCGATGATTTCCAACGCCCGCCAGTTCGAGCTGCAGATGCAGGTCATCAAGAACGCCAGCACCAACGAAGAGCGCGGCAATTCGATTCTTTCGGCGGCGGGCTGAGCCCGGCGCCCCTTTGAACAGGCACGACTGACATGATACGTTCCCTGTGGATCGCCAAGACCGGTCTGGAAACCCAGCAGACCAGCATGGACGTGATTTCCAACAACCTGGCCAACATCAATACCACGGGCTTCAAGCGCAGCCGCGCCGTGTTCGAGGACCTGATGTACCAGACCCTGCGCCAGCCCGGCGCCAGCGTCGGCGCGGCCAACCAGTTGCCCTCGGGGCTGCAGATCGGCACCGGCGCGCGCACCGTGGCCACCGAACGTATCCATACCGCGGGCAACCTGAAGGAAACCGGCAACCCGCTGGACGTCGCCATCCAGGGCAGCGGTTTCCTGCAGGTGGAAATGCCCGACGGCTCCTTCGCCTACACGCGCGACGGCAGCATCCAGCGCGACCAGAACGGCATGCTGGTGACGGCGGGCTGCTACCCCATCCAGCCGGGCATCAACATTCCCGACAACGCGCTCACCATCACCATCGCGCGCGACGGCACGGTGTCCGTGACCCAGCCGGGCGCGACCGGCACCAACGTCGAAGTCGGCCAGCTGCAGCTGTCGACCTTCATCAACCCGACCGGCCTGCAGAGCCTGGGCGAGAACCTGTACGCCGAGACCGACGCCTCGGGGCCGGCCAATGTGCTGCAGCCCGGCCTGGACGGCGCGGGTGTCCTGCTGCAGAACTATGTGGAAACGTCCAACGTCAATGTGGCCGAGGAACTGGTGAACATGATCACCACCCAGCGCGCCTTCGAGATGAACAGCAAGGCGGTGCAGACGTCCGACCAGATGCTCGCCCGCTTGACCCAGTTGTAATCAGGATGTCCATGAAGGGATTGCGTTGTGCGGCGGGAGCGTGGGCGGCGATGCTGGCGCTGGTGGTGTCCGGGTGCGCGCTGGTGCCGCCCGAGCCGATCGTCACGGGGCCGCTGACCGCGCCACCTCCGCCGCCGGCCTTGCCCGAGGCGGAGGCCAACGGGTCCATCTATCAGCCCACCGCCTACGGCAACTATCCCCTGTTCGAGGACCGGCGGCCGCGCAACGTGGGCGATATCGTCACGATCGTGATCCAGGAAAAGACCAACGCCGCCAAGAACGTCAACACCACGACCGACCGCAGCGGCAGCGCGTCCATGGGGATCGGCGCGAGCCCGGCCTTCCTGCCCACCGACCTGGGGGCGAAGCAGAATTTCGACGCCACCGGCGGCAATGCGTCCAAGGGGACGGGCTCCAGCAGCGCGACCAACGTCTTCACGGGCACGCTGACGACCACCGTGATCGGCGTGCTGCCCAACGGCAACCTGCAGATCGCCGGCGAAAAACAGATCGCCATCAACCGGGGCAGCGAGTACGTGCGCTTTTCCGGCGTGGTGGACCCGCGCTCGATCACGGGCAGCGGGACGGTGGCCTCCACCCAGGTGGCCGACGCCCGCATCGAATACCGCAGCAAGGGCGTGATGGACGAAGTCCAGACCATGGGCTGGCTGCAGCGCTTCTTCCTCAACATCGCCCCGTTCTGACGCCATGGCCGCATCGCTGATTTCGATTCCCCCTCTCGCGCGCCGCCTGGCCGCCGGCGCCCTGGCCTTGTGCCTGGGCGTGCTGCTGCCCCTGGGCTCGGCCCAGGCCGAGCGCATCAAGGACCTGGCGACCTTCACCGGCGTGCGGGAAAACCAGCTGATCGGCTACGGCCTGGTGGTCGGCCTGGACGGCAGCGGCGACCAGGTGCGCCAGACGCCCTTCACCCAGCAGAGCCTGACCAACATGCTGTCCCAACTGGGCGTGACCGTGCCCCAGGGCACCAACATGCAGGTCAAGAACGTCGCCGCCGTCATGGTGACGGCGCGCCTGCCCGCCTTCGCCCAGCCGGGCCAGAGCATGGACGTGGTGGTGTCCTCCATGGGCAATGCCAAGAGCCTGCGCGGCGGCACGCTGCTGATGACGCCGCTGAAGGGCGCCAACGGCCAGGTCTACGCC
>CBFGXR010000368.1:0-2541 GCA_965652675.1 uncultured Castellaniella sp. | reverse complement strand
GTTCCTTCTGCTGCAGTTCCACGAAGGCGCTCATCTGCGTGCGGGCATAGCCGTAGGCCAGATCGAACATGCCGTAGTTCAGGGCGTGGAAGCCGGCCAGCGTGATGAACTGGAACTTGTAGCCCATGGCGCCCAGTTCGCGCTGGAACTTGGCCACCGTGGCGTCGTCCAGGTTCTTCTTCCAGTTGAACGAGGGCGAGCAGTTGTAGGCCAGCATCTTGCCCGGGAACTGGCGGTGGATCGCCTCGGCGAACTTGCGCGCGTATTCCAGGTTCGGGGTGGAGGTCTCGCACCAGATCAGGTCGGCGTAGGGCGCGTAGGCCAGGCCGCGCGAGATCGCCTGGTCCAGGCCGGCGCGGGTGCGGTAGAAGCCTTCCACGGTGCGCTCGCCGGTGACGAAGGGCGCGTCGTTCTCGTCGATGTTGCTGGTCAGCAGGTCGGCGGCCTCGGCGTCGGTGCGCGCCACCAGCAGGGTCGGGACGTTCAGCACGTCGGCCGCCAGGCGGGCCGACACCAGCTTGGCCACGGCCTCGCGGGTGGGCACCAGCACCTTGCCGCCCATGTGGCCGCATTTCTTGACGGAAGCCAGCTGATCCTCGAAGTGTACGCCGGCGGCGCCCGCCTCGATCATGGACTTCATCAGTTCGAAGGCGTTGAGCACGCCGCCGAAGCCGGCCTCGGCATCCGCCACGATCGGGGCGAAATAATCGATGTAGCCCGCGTCGCCCGGGTTCTTGCCTTCCATCCACTGGATCTGGTCGCAGCGCGTCAGCGAATTGTTGATGCGCTTGACCACGCTGGGCACCGAATTGGCCGGGTACAGCGACTGGTCGGGGTACATTTCACCGGCGATGTTGGCATCGCCCGCCACCTGCCAGCCCGACAGGTAGATCGCCTTCAGGCCGGCCTTGACCTGCTGCATGGCCTGGTTGCCGGTCAGCGCGCCCAGCGCGTTGACGAAGTCCTCGGTGTGCAGCAGATCCCACAGCCGCTCGGCGCCGCGGCGCGCCAGGGTGTGTTCCACCACCACGGAACCGCGCAGCCGGACCACTTCGTCGGCGCCGTAGCCCCGCTTGATGCCTTGCCAGCGGGCGTCCTCGGCCCAGCTGCGTTGAAGAGTGCGCACTTCGGTTTCGCGAGAGGTCATGATGGTGCTCCTGAAAAGAAGAAAAAAACCGGTCATCGATGAAATACAGTCTACGCCGATGATGCACCGCACACATGACTTCTATCTTATATAAGATAGAAAATTTTCATCATTAAAATCAAATATATATATTTTTTATTCCATGTTATGAAATTAAATTTCTGACGATGAAAATCAGGAACACGCAGCGCAGCATCCAGTTTTCATATCCTGAAATGAAAATCCCATGATGTGAAAATCCGCTCCGGGCCCGATGATCGCGGCGGTAAAATGAGGGCATGAATCCCGATGCCCTTTCCGCCAGCCCGCTGGGACGCGCCACCCCGGGTTCGACGCGCTACGACCCGGCCCTGCTGTTTCCGATCGCCCGCGCCGACACGCGTGCCGGCCTGGACCTGCCCCAGGCGGCCCACGGCGCCGACATCTGGAACGCCTACGAACTGTCCTGGCTGAACGCCAAGGGCAAGCCGGTCGTGGCGATCGGCCGCTTCACCGTCCCCATGGACAGTCCCTGCCTGGTCGAATCCAAATCGCTCAAGCTCTATCTGAACAGCTACAACGAGGAACGCTTCGAATACGCGGACATCGTCCGCCAGCGCCTGCACACGGACCTGTCCCGGGCCTGCGGCAAGCCGGTGCACGTGGAGATCCTGTCGGTGCGGCCGGCCTTCGAGCTCAGCTGCGCGCCGCTGCGCGGCACGTCCATCGACGACCAGGACCTGGATTTCGAACCTGACCAGGCGCCGTGTCCCGACAGCCTGGTCCTGTCGGAGCCCGCGCCCTTCGTGCGCGAGATCCTGGTGTCCGAACTGCTGAAGTCCAATTGCCCGGTCACCGGACAGCCCGACTGGGCCAGCCTGCAGATCCATTACGCCGGTCCGCGCATCGACCACGCCGGACTGCTACGCTACGTCGTGTCGCTGCGCCGCCACCAGGAATTCCACGAACTGTGCGTGGAAAAGATCTACGGGGAAATCATGGCGCGCTGCGCGCCCGAGGAACTGCTGGTCTATGCGCGCTACACCCGGCGCGGCGGGCTGGACATCAATCCCTGGCGGGCGAATTTCCAGCCCACCGACATCGGGCAGGTGCGGACGTTGCGGCAGTAGTCAGATCACAGCACGGCATGCGTGAGGCCAGCACCGCCAGCGGATGGCGCAGATCGATCATCTGGTCGATGCGGGAACGGAAGAAATCGTCGGTGGCGGGGCAGGCAAACATGAGGATGAAACTCCCAGAAAATAGCCTCTATTGGATCGCAAACCAGGAGTCCTGACCATCAGAAATCACCCGGAGAACCAGTGTTCATGCGGGTTTAGGAATTATTCATGGACGACTATTTAGTCGGTCCTGAACAATCCGGATCGCAAGCATTCATGCGGGTTTCAGGGCAA
>CBFGXR010000367.1:0-2544 GCA_965652675.1 uncultured Castellaniella sp. | reverse complement strand
GGATCGACGCCCAGGGCGCGTACCGGGACCTCCGTCTGGCCCGGGACGCGGCCGGACGCTGGACGCCCGACGGCGATACGACGGAGATCGCGCGGACTCTGGCGCTGGATGCGGATGCGCGCACGTCGGACCTGGAAAAAGAGATTTTCGTCGCCCTGCTGCGCTCGCCGCTGCGGATCGATTTTCCCAGCGCGGCCGAACTGGCCGCGGCCGTGCGCGTGCGCCGGCGCATCGTCCAGGCCGCCCGGCGCACCGTGCTGGCCTTCGACACCGAGCAGGCCGAGCGCCCCGAGTGCTGGTCCTGGACCGAGGAAACCGGCTTCATCCTGAAGCCGGGCCATGATTTGATCCCCTCGCTCGAACGCACGCTCTGGCCGGACCTGTCGGGCCGGCTCTTTTCCTTTTCGTGCTACCGGGCGACGGAATACGTGCTCCTGCTGGCGCTGGCCCAGGAACTGGCCGAGAGCCACCCGGCCGCCCTGGGGGCGCTGCAGCGCCAATGGCGGACGCGGGCGATCCAGTCGGGCGCCTTCCATGACGTGTTCCTGCGGGAATACGGGTCGCTGCAGGCGCCGTTGCCGCCCCGCTACTACGTGCCGGGCGACCGGCTGTGGTTCCGCAACCCGGACGCCGCCTCGGCCGAGGTCGAGGGCTACGAGGGGTCCTGGGTGTTCTACCTGGGCTCGGGCCGGTTCACGAACTTCTGGAAGCCCGGGCAGCCCTACACCCTGGTGTCGAAGTGCGTGGAGCTTTACCACTGGCGCGACGGCCTGCGCCGGGACGGCGCCCGGCCGTGGATGGACGAATCCGTGGTCGAGGCCCGCGTGGCCGAATCCCTGGCCGATCCGGCGGCGACGGCACACATCCTGTCGCACATGATGCGCCTGCGCGATCCGGGCGGCGTCTATGCCGAGGGCGGCTGCATCGACGCCTCGCGCGAGGCGCTGCGCTGCCTGTTGCCCGGCACCTGGGACCTGGGGCTGCCGAGCCTGGCGACCACGGCCTGAGGGGCGGCGCGGCGGGCGCGCCCGGACGCCCTACAGGAAATGATCCAGGATGCGGCGGCTGGCCTTGTCCAGCGCCGCCATGTCGCGCACCAGGAACTGCACGCCGTGGGCGTCGGCGATCAGCAGGGATCCGGCCGACAGGCGGCGGATGTCCTCTTCGGCCTTCAGGGTCAGGCGGGTCGGCCCCCGGTCCGTGTCCACGTCCCAATGGCTGGGCGTCGCCCAGGTCGAGGCGTGGTGGATGCGCAGGATTTCCGGCCTGAATTCCCGCTGGGACAATTCTTCGTCGACCAGGCGCCGCGTGTCGGCCGGCAGCGTGTCCAGGCGGTCGATCCAGGCCAGTTCCCGGCCCTGGTTCCCGACCAGGGCGATGCCCTCGCCGGGCGCCGTGATGGGAAAGCCGCGGACCGGCGCCACCGGCGCGTCGGGCTGTCCGGAGCGAACCAGGACCAGTTGGCCGAAGGCGTCGCGCGTCAGCGACCAGTCGGGGCGGGCGGGGGCCTGCTCGTGCGCGGTCGGCACGGTGTCGGGGCGGGCGGGATCAGGACGCATCGGAGTCCTCGTCGGTGTCGTCGTCGGCCCCGTCCCAGGGCGGATCGGCCGGGGACTGGCCCTGCTGCTGGGCCCGGTGCAGCCGGGCGTAGGCGCCGTCGCGGGCCAGCAGTTCCTCGTGGCGGCCGATTTCCACGATCCGCCCGCGATCCATGACCACCAGGCGGTCGGCCTCGCGCAGCGTGCTCAGGCGGTGGGCGATGGAGATCGTCGTGCGGCCGCGCACCAGGTTGTCCAGCGCTTTCTGGATCTCGTTTTCCGTGGTGGTGTCCACGGAGGACGTGGCTTCGTCCAGGATCAGGATGGGCGGGTCGATGAGCAGCGCGCGGGCGATGGAGATGCGCTGGCGTTCCCCGCCGGACAGGGCCTGGCCGCGTTCGCCGACCAGGGAGTCGTAGCCGTGCGGCAGGCGCAGGATGAACTCGTGGGCATGGGCGGCGCGGGCGGCGGCGACGATCTCCGCGCGGGTCGCGTCCGGGCGGCCGTAGGCGATGTTTTCCGCCACCGTGCCGTAGAACAGGAAGGGCTCCTGCAGCACCAGGCCGATGCGGCGGCGGTAGTCGGCGATGGCGTAGCGGCGGATGTCCGTGCCGTCCAGGCGGATCGCCCCGCCGGAGACGTCGTAGAAGCGGCAGATCAGGTTGACCAGGGTGCTCTTGCCCGAACCGCTGTGGCCGACCAGGCCGACCATTTCGCCCGGGGCGATGTCCAGGCTCAGGTCGTGGATCACCGTGCGGCTGCCGTAGCGGAAGCTGACGTGGCTGAGCTCGATGCGGCCCTGGACGTGCTCGGCGCGGTGCGGCTCGGCGGGCTCCGGCACGCTGGAGACGTGGTCGAGGATGTCGAAGATGCGCTTGGCGCCGGCCGCGGCCCGCTGGGTGGTCGAAACGATGCGGCTCATGGAATCCAGGCGCACGTAGAAGCGGCTGATGTAGGCCAGGAACGCGGTGAGCACGCCGACGGTGGTTGACCCCTTGGATACCAG
>CBFGXR010000366.1:0-2544 GCA_965652675.1 uncultured Castellaniella sp. | reverse complement strand
CCTGTTCCGCGCCTATTACCGCGCCGTGCAGTCCCATCCGGACTTCGGCGGCAAGATCCTGTCCGGCGACCAGGTGAGAAGCCTGCTCGACAAGGTCGACGACGCACAGCAGAAACTGCGCGCCGGCCAGTGCCGCGAGCGCTTCCCGGGCCTGAGCGCCCTGGTGAAGAACGCCGACCCGGAAAACCGCAACAAGGGCGGCAGGCTGCCGCTGGATTCCGAATCCCTCAAGGCGCTGAGCCAGGTGCCGCTGGATCCTCGCACCCTGCTCGACGACCTGTCTCGCGGCAAGGGCGGCATCGGCAAGGACTACCCCCTGCTCGAGGGCGCGTTGCCCGATCTGCATGAATCCACCCGACTGCTCGGCAGGACCGCCTGGAGCCTCGACGACCTGAAGGACCTGAAAACCGAGGTGGACGGCCACGCCGAGCGGCTGCGCGGCATGAAGTCCGACCTCGACCTGCAGCGCGAAGTGCTGCACAAGGGCTACGAGCCCATGGTGAAGGACAAGTTCGCGCTGGAGGCCAGGCTGGAGGAAGCGACCTCGGACCTGAGCGATCGGCTCGACGAACTCGAGGAAGCAATCAACCGGGGCCTGTCGGAACAGGGTCGGCGCAAGGACATGATCAAGTGGCCGTTCGGCAGCGTGCCCACGCTCGAACAGCAGGTCGCGCAGATCAGGCAGCGCATCGACTCGGGCACGGTGACGGATCCGCGGATCATCGACGAGATCGCGCAAATCGAAGCCGGCCTGGCCGACCCTCTGGTGGGCTCGCTCAAGGCGCAGATCAAGGATCTCGACGCGAAGATCGAAAAGACGCAAGGCCAGTTCCTCGTGCTCGACGCCCTGGGCCTGGATCTCGACACGCAGATCCAGCTGCTCCAGAACAAGAGCGAGCACATCACGGACCTGGCCATGACCCACCCCCTGTCGGACCGCTCGCTCAAGCTCGACAAATTGATCGGCGCGCGGACGGGGCTGGCGCTGCTCGACGAAATTTCCGAACGGGTCAACAGCGGCGAGCTGGTCCTGACCGAAGCGCAGGACCACGCCTTCACCGAGGCGCAGGCCATGTGGCTGGACCGGATCGACCAGCTCACCCAGGAATACCAGGACAGCGGCTACGACAACCTGCAGTCGATCCCCGCGCCCGGCAAGCACAAGGAAATGGGGCTGAACGAGCATCCCATCGTGGAGAGCAGGAAGGCCATGCGCAAGGACCTGGGCGATCTCCTGAAAGACGTTCTGCCCAAGGACGAGCTCAAGCGGGTGCTGTCCAAGGGCGCCTTCGCCAAGGCCGAATCCACGGCCCTGTCCAACCTGGACGGCTGGCAGCCCTTGCAGCGCAACATGGTCGTCATGCGCGACGGTGTGCAGCGCGTCTACAAAAGCGAGCTCATTCCGGCGGGCAACCTGCATCCCAGCCTGGCGCCGGAACACGGCTACGGCACCAGCGCTGGCGTCACCGACAGCGAAGACCATGCGCGCAACCTGAAGGTCAGCCTGCTGAAGGACCCCGGCGGCAAGACCATGACCACCATGATCGGCCACGGCGTGCTCGACATGTGGAACATCGAAGACCCGGTCAAGCGCCAGGAGGCCAACGACAAGGGCGCCAAGGAAGTGCTCGAGGTGGCCCTGTCGACCAACGACCGGATCAAGACAGAGCTGCTGCGCCAGGGCCGCGACGACGACGCGCCGCCGCCCAGGCTGGTGCACGTCAGCGTCAACCTGATCTCGCCCGACAGCCTGCGCAACGGCATCGGCCCCAAGGCCTACCGCGAAAAGGACTTCACCTTCAACCAGTTCCGGGCCTTCGAGAACAACAGCGGCGAAAAGGATCTGCGGCTGTTCCACACGGGCGAAGACGGGGAAAAGGAATCGACCGAGGTCAGGGTGGACGTCGATCCCATCACCTTCTCCTTCGGCATCAACGCCATCTCGACCGGCGGGCGCGAGAAGCTCATGCGGGTGTGGGACAACGTCTACGAGCACAACCGCGAGAACATGGTGAAGTTCGTCGGCGACCTCGGCAACACCAAGGACGGCGGCGTGGGCTCGGTGGGCGCGCGTCCCGGCGGCTTCATCGGCGACGTCTACGACAGGCTCGAATCCCACCGCGGCAAGCTGATACAGGACCGCAGCGATTTCATCGACACCGTCAAGCAAAACGCCAAGGACGGCAAGCGCATGAGCGTGCCCGGGTCCAGCCAGGACACGCGGAACAAGAAGGACATCCAGCAATCCGACACGCTCATGGCGCAGCTGCGCGACCAGACCGATCTGGTGCGCCAGATGTTCAACTCGGAGGATTTCCGGTCGGGCAAGGGCGACCCGGCCAAGATGGGCCGCGAGATCCTCGTGCTGCAGGGCCTGGCCGAACAGTGCCTGGACTTCATCGGCGCCACCGACCTGGGCGGCACGATGTCCAAGGGCTGCAAGAGCGACAAGGACCGCGGCGGCGTCACCGACGTCGAGGTCAAATCCAAGCTCATCCTGCGCGACATGGGCGGCGACATGGACCCCAACCACGATCTGGTGGG
>CBFGXR010000365.1:0-2553 GCA_965652675.1 uncultured Castellaniella sp. | reverse complement strand
CATGCCTATGGCACCTATCTCCCCCGCATGGCCGGCCAGCGGCCGGGGCCGATGAGCCTCCGGCGCCTTGCGTTCGATGAGATCCACCAGGCGGCGCGCGGCCCCGCCGTCGCCGCGATGCGCCAGCAGCAGGCTGCCCTGGCGGGCGAAATCGGGAGCGCCGGGCAGCGCCGCCACGATGTCCGACCACATGTCGATCGAGTCCAGGCCGTCCTGGAACACCTGGAGGTCGGCGCATTCGAGTTCGGCGGACGGCGAAAGCATGCCCGCCGCCGTCCATCCGGCCGCGCCCCTGGCCAGCGGACCGTCCGCCGGGTCGAAGATGGCCACCCGATGGCCGGCGCGGACCAGCCTCCAGGCCAGCAGCCGCCCGAGCGCGCCCGCGCCCGCGATTCCGATATGCATCATAAGTCTGGATAAAAATCCTAAAATCGGTACAATAAGTTCCTGTTATTGAAATATAAGACCTAAGATCCCATGCGTCCAGTCGAACTTGCCCCCCTGCCGACCAAACTGGATGGCGATACCCCCGCCATCCGCCTGTTCGCGCTCCTGGAAGTGATCGCGGAAAAGGACCAGTATTTCTCGCTCCAGAGCCTGGTGGAGGAACTGGGGCTGCCCAAGCCCACGCTGCACCGCATGCTGCAGCAGCTCGACAGCGCCGGCATGATCCAGCGCGACGGGGACGGGCGCCACTACAGCACCGGCGTGCGCCTGCGCCGGATCGCGGAAAACCTGCTGCTGAACAACACCGTGCACGGCGCCCGCCGCAACGTGCTGCGCACTCTGGTGTCCGAAGTCGGCGAAAGCTGCAACATCACCAGCTGCGCCAGCAGCGAGGTCCTGTACCTGGATCGCGTGGAAACGCCGGCGCCCCTGCGCTTCTACCTGCACCCGGGATCCCGGGTGCCCCTACATTGCTCCGCCAGCGGCAAGCTCTTCCTGACGCAGATGACGGCTTCGCAGCGCAAGCGCCTGCTGGTCCCGGGCACGCTCGAAAAGTACACGGAAAAGACGATCACCGATCCGCAGGCCCTGGAGGCCGAACTGCGGCGGGCCTCCGAGGACGGCTACGCCCTGGACGACGAGGAATTCCTGCCTGGCCTGACCTGCGTCGCCATGCTGGTGCCGGTGCCGTCGGGCAAGTCCAACCTGGGCATCGCCATCCAGGCGCCGACGATCCGGTTCCAGGCAACGCGCATCGAGTCCTGCCTGCCCGCGCTGCGCCGCGCCGCGCAGGCTTTGGCGGACATCGAGGCCGGCAACTATCCGGAGCGCGTCCCCGCCCGGCAGCGGGCCGCATCGTGAAGCGCCTGGTCGACACGGACCTGGACACGACGCGCCTGTCCGTGCGCGACCGCTTCGGCTTGGACAGCGATCTCGAGGTCATGGCGTTCGCCGAACCCGGCGAGCACGTGCCCGAGGTCGATCCGAACTACCGCTTCGACCCGGATGCGACCCTGGCGATCCTGGCCGGCTTCTCGTGCAACCGCCGGGTGCTGATCCAGGGCATGCACGGCACCGGCAAGTCCACACACGTGGAGCAGGTCGCGGCCCGCCTGAACTGGCCCTGCATCCGGGTCAATCTGGACGGCCACATCAGCCGCCTGGACCTGGTCGGGCGCGACGCCATCGTGCTGCGCGAGGGCAGCCAGGTCACGGAATTCAAGGAGGGCATCCTGCCCTGGGCGCTGCAGCGGCCCATGGCGCTGGTGCTGGACGAATACGACGCCGGGCGGCCGGAGGTCATGTTCGTCCTGCAGCGCATCCTGGAGCGCGACGGCCGCTTCACGCTGCTGGACCAGAATCGGGTCATCGCGCCGCACTCGGGCTTTCGCCTGTTCGCCACCGCCAACAGCGTGGGCCTGGGCGACAGCAGCGGCCTGTACTACGGCGTCCAGCGCCTCAACCACGCTCAACTGGACCGCTGGAACATCGTCGCCACCCTGAATTATCTTCGTCCCGAGGCCGAAATCGAGATCGTCGCGGCACAGGTGCCGGAACTGAACGATCCCGAAGGCCGCCGCCTGATCGCCGCCATGGTCGAGGTCGCCGCATTGACGCGCGCCGGCTTCCAGAGCGGCGACCTGTCCACGCTGATGTCGCCGCGCACCCTGATCTCCTGGGCGGAAAACCTGCGGATCTTCCAGTCGCCCGCCCGCGCCTTCCGCTATGCCTTCCTGAACAAATGCGACGCCTCGGAACAGGCCCTCGTGGCGGAGTACTTCCAGCGCTGTTTCGATACGGAGCTGGAGACGGCCGCCGCCGGCCCGCGCTCCGGGCATGACGGCGCCTGACATCCGCGACCGGGCCCGCCGCCGCGCGCTGGAGGCCCGGACCGCCGCGACCGTCCGGGCATTGGCCCGGCAGCCGCGGGTGCACTTCGAAGCGGGGCGGCCCTGGAACGGCGACGCTCCTCTGGCCGACGGCGCCCCCCATCTGCAGACACAGCCCGGGCTGGACGATCCGCCGGCCTATCGGGCGCTGTCCGACGCGCTGGCCCTGCGCCTGCTGGAATCCGACACCCGGCTGCACCGGGACTTGAGCCCCGCA
>CBFGXR010000364.1:0-2554 GCA_965652675.1 uncultured Castellaniella sp. | reverse complement strand
AACCATGGTCGCTGAACATCCTGCACGCCACAACACTGGAAGACGTCCTCCAGGGCTGAGGCCACAGCACGCCGACCCCCGGCCCCAATCCGGGCGGCATGCAGGCCGCGAGGTGGGCGGACAGCAGGCGCGTCGTCCTTATCCTTGCCGCCGGTGCACCTCCCGCCCCGCCGCATAGGTCGCGGCAATGGCGCGGTCGTCGCCCAGCATCGCCAGGGCGAACAGCAGTTCCTCCAGCGATTCGGCCAGGGCGCTGCGGCGTTCCAGCAGCGGCGTGGCCTTGGGGTCCAGGACGATGAAATCGGCCTCGGCGCCCGGTTCCAGCGTGCCGATCCGGCCGGTCAGGCCCAGGTGCTTGGCCGCGCCCTGCGTGGCCTGCCAGAACATGCGCCGCGCCGTCAGGTAGTGGCCGGACAGGCGCGCGACCTTGTGCGCCTCGTTCATGGTCAGCAGCATGGAAAAGGACGAGCCGCCGCCCACGTCGGTGGCCAGGGCCACCGGCATGCCGAAGTCCTTGGCCGCCGCGAAGTCGAACAGGCCGCTGCCCAGGAACTGGTTGGACGTCGGACAGTGGGCGGCGACGGCGCCCGCGTCGCGCATGCGGCGGCGGTCGTCGTCGTCCAGCCAGACGCAATGCCCGTAGACGGAACGGGGCCGCAGCAGGCCGTACTGATCATAGATGTCCAGGTAGCTGCGGTAGCCGGGAAACAGGCCCATCACCCACTTCACCTCGTCGCGGTTCTCGGACACGTGCGACTGGATGAACACGTCCGAATAACGCTTGGCCAGTTCACCGCACAGGCCCAGTTGTTCGGGCGTGGAGGTCGGCGCGAAGCGCGGCGTCAGAGCGTACAGCTGGCGCCCCGTGCCGTGCCAGCGCCGGATCAGGTCCTCGCTGTCGCGGGCGCCGGATTCGGCCGTGTCGCGCAGGTATTCGGGACAGTTGCGGTCCATCATGACCTTGCCCGCCACCATCCGCAGGTCGCGCGCGTGGCTTTCCTCGAAAAAGGCCTGGGCCGACCCCGGATGCACGGTGCAGTACACCAGCGCGGTGGTGGTGCCGCAGCGCAGCAGCTCGTCCAGGAAGAAGCGCGCCACGTCCTGGGCGTATTCCGGGTTTTCGAAGCGCCGCTCGGTGGGGAAGGTATAGGTTTCCAGCCACGGCAGCAGGCCCGGCGCCGGCGAGGCGATCATGTCCGTCTGCGGGTAGTGGATGTGGGTGTCGATGAAGCCCGGCGTGATCAGGCGGCCGCGCCAGTCCTGGACCGGTGTGCCGGGGGGCAGATCGCCGATCAGCCGGTCGTAGTCGCCGCATTGTTCGATGCGGCCGTCGCGCACGACCAGCAGGCCGTCGCGGATCCATTCGCAGGCTTCGTCCTCGGCCTTGGGGGTGTCCCGGAAATACAGCAGCTGGGCGCGGTAGGCCTGCGGGCCGGACGCGTTCGATCGGGCGGGCGCGGACGGATTCGTGGACGTCATGGGGTCTCCTCGGTCGTTGTCTTCGGGCCGCGATCCGCCTTCGCGGCGGGGCCGGCGGCCCGGCGTGCTTCAATGGGGTGCGGTCGGTGGATCCGCGGGAATCAATGGACGGGCGCTTCGGCCCGGGCTGGCGCGGCGACCCGGCGCTCCCGTTCGCCGCGCAGGCGCAGCAGCTGGGCGGCGACCGCGACGGCGATCACGGCGGGCTGCTTGCCTTCGATGCCGGGTTCGCCGATAGGACAGACGATGCGCGCGACCCGTTCCGGCGCGATGCCGCGCGCGCGGAAGCGGTGCTCGAACTTGCGCCGCTTGGTCTGCGAACCGATCAGGCCGAAATACGCCACGTCGTCGCGCCGCAGCAGCTGTTCGCACAGGCGCTGGTCGAGCGCATGGTCATGGGTCATGATCAGGAAACAGCTGTCGGGAGGGGCTTCGTCGATCACGGCCTCGGGCGTGTCGGTCGCCTCGATCGACACATTGGCGGGCACCGCGTCCGGGAACAGGTCGTCGCGCGCGTCCACCCAGGTCACCCGGCAAGGCAGGGTGCCCAGGATGTGCACCAGGGCTTGGCCGACGTGGCCGGCGCCGAAGATCACCACATGCAGCGGATCGGGGCGCACGGCCTCGCGCAGCGTCAGGCAGCCCAGGACGGGGTCGGGGCGCAGCAGCCGGTCGGCGTCCGGGCCGGCCGCGTCCGCGAGGCCGCCGTCGGCCGCCGCATCCGTCTCGTCCGGCACTGACACGCGCACCCAGGGTGCCACGCCCAGGCCGCCCAGGCCGACTTCGCGGACACGGCCGGCCGGCGACTGCAGGCCGGCGCGCAAGGCATCCAGCCAGCCTCGGTCGGACTCCCGCAGCCGTTCGAACAGCAGATGCACCATGCCGCCGCAGCACTGGCCCAGCGCCGGCCCCAGGGGCAGGGCCTCGATCCAGCGGTCGGGACCGTCGTCCGCGCGCAGGCGCGCCCGGGCGAACTCGGCGGCCTTCCATTCCAGGTGCCCGCCGCCGATGGTGAGCCACTGGTCCGACGGCTTCTACGCCACCCCGGGCATCGTCTGGGACAAGGCCACCATGC
>CBFGXR010000363.1:0-2564 GCA_965652675.1 uncultured Castellaniella sp. | reverse complement strand
CGACCAGCAGGAAGGCCGAGAAGATGCCGATGGCCAGCACCGACAGCGTCAGCATCAGGGCCGGGATCTGGAAGAACATGTTCGCCAGCGAGGCCACGATCAGCAGCACCACACCCACGAACAGGAATTTCTGCAGGTGGGTGAAGTCGCGCTTGGTGGTGGTGGCGACGGTGGCCATGACGCCGAAGACCGCCGCCGTGCCGCCGAAGGCCAGCATGATGAGCTGGGCGCCGTTGCCCATGCCTAGGACGTGGCCCAGCAGCCGCGACAGCATCAGGCCCATGAAGAAGGTGAAGCCCAGCAGCAGGGCGACGCCCAGCGAGGAGTTCTTGTTGCGTTCGATCATGAACATCAGGCCGATGGCGCCCACCAGGAACACCAGCGTGCTGATGCCGGGGCTGGTGGCCATGACCTGGTTCATGCCGAAGGACAGGCCGACGGCGGCCCCCAGGACCGTGGGGATCAGCGACAGCGCGAGCAGCCAGTAGGTGTTGCGCAGGACGCGGTTGCGGGCGGCGGCCGGGGCGGCATAGGCGCCGGCGTCGGGCAGGGTGTGGCGGAAGTCGGACATGGCGGTTTCCTGTGGTGCGTGGGGCCGGTGCGGGGCACTGGCCGGATTCAGTTCAATCTTACAACAAGCTGAACGATGTCGTCCATGCGGAAAAAACATCGATCGGCGCCATCCCGGGCGGCGCGGCATGGCGGTTCAAGTCATTGGACACTCAGGCGCCGCGATGGTTCCCGACGGCGGGATGGTCGGCGGGCAGGCGATGGCCCCGCACGTCGTGGCCGGCCTGCTGGTATTGCGTCCAGCGCTTCCGGGCGGCCTGGATGTCGGCTTCGTGGCCGGAGACGATTTCCAGGATGCGTTCGAAGCGCTCGGCGCCCGGCGGGCAGTCCAGGTCCAGGTTGAGCAGCCAGCCCAGGGGCGGCGTGCCGGCCAGGGTCGTGGCGTCGGCCACCAGGATCACGTCGGCCTGGTCGGCCAGGGGATCGCCGGCCAGGGCATGCGGGATGAAGCTGGCCGGCTCGAATTCCCAGAGCAGGGCGTCGAAGCGCCGCAGGCGGCGTTCGTCGGTGCAGTACACCAGCAGCCTGCGGCCCGCGCCGACGTGGCGCGCCGCCGTGCCGCAGGCCATGCGCAGCCGGTGGGCCGCGCCGTAGGCGAAATCCACCCGGCTCATCGAGCGGCCCGCCGCGCGATCACCGGGCACATTGGCCCAGCAGGTAGCCGACCAGCAGGGGCACGGGGCGGCCGGTGGCGCCCTTTTGCTTGCCTTCGAGCCAGGCCGTGCCGGCGGTGTCCAGGTGCGCCCAGGGATATTTGCCGGTGAAGCGCGACAGGAAGCAGGCGGCGGTGATCGAGCCGCCGGGCCGGCCGCCGATGTTGGCCATGTCGGCGAAATTGGATTTCAGCTGGTCCTGGTAGGCGTCTTCCAGGGGCAGGCGCCAGGCCGGATCCAGCGCCTGGCGGCCGGCGGCGAGCAGGTCCGCGGCCAGGGTCTCGTCCTGGGTGAACAGGCCGCTGTTGACGTGGCCCAGGGCGATCACGCAGGCGCCGGTCAGCGTGGCGACGTCGATCACGGCGGCCGGCTTGAAGCGTTCGGCGTAGGTCAGGGCGTCGCACAGGATCAGGCGGCCCTCGGCGTCGGTGTTGAGGATCTCGATGGTGCGGCCCGACATGCTGGTGACGATGTCGCCGGGCTTGTTGGCGGTGCCGCTGGGCAGGTTTTCGCAGCTGGGGACGATGCCGATGATTTCGCGCGGCAGGTTCAGTTCGGCCACGGCGCGCATCGTGCCCAGCACGCTGGCGGCGCCGCACATGTCGAATTTCATTTCGTCCATGCCCGGGCCGGGCTTGAGCGAGATGCCGCCGGCGTCGAAGGTGATGCCCTTGCCGACCAGCACGATGGGGGCGGCCTTGTGGGCGGCGGCCCCGGCCGGGGTGTGGCGCAGGACGATGAAGGCGGGGGGTTCGGCCGAGCCGCGCGCCACCGACAGGAAGGAGCCCATCTTCAGGGCTTCGATCTTTTTCTGGTCCAGAACTTCGGCCTTCAGGGTCTTGAACTGCTTGGCCAGGCCGCGCGCCGTATTGCCCAGGTAGGTGGGGGTGCAGACGTTGGGCGGCAGGTCGCCCAGCAGCCGGGCCAGATTCATGCCCGCGCCGATGGCCGCGCCCTGGTCCAGGCCGGCGCGCGCGCGCGCGGCCTGGGCGCGGCCCAGGTGCAGGACGAAAGCGCGCAGCTTGGCCGCGGGCCTGGATTGGCTGAAGGTGGCGTCGTAGCGGTAGGTGGCCGCGCTGACCAGCCGTGCCGCCGTGCGGGCGCAATCGGCGATGTCGGCGTCCGCGCAGGGCAGGGCGCACAGGGTCGAGACCGCATGGCCCAGCCCGGCGCGCACGCAATAGGCCGCCAGGGTCTCGTGGGCGCGCGCCAGCGTGGCCGCCGAAAGGCGGTCCTGGGCGCCCAGGCCGAGTAAAATGACGCGTTCGGCGGCGATGCCGGCGCGATTGGCGAAGATGCGCAAGATGCAGCCGCGTCTCGCCGCACTGAAGGAGCGCTACG
>CBFGXR010000362.1:0-2575 GCA_965652675.1 uncultured Castellaniella sp. | reverse complement strand
ATCGGGGTGTCCCTGATCACCTTCGCCATTTCCCACCTGGTGCCCGGCGACCCGGCCCGCCTGGTCGCGGGCGACCGCGCCACGCCGGAAATCGTCGCCCACATCCGCGCGCAGCTGGGCCTGGATCTGCCGCTGCCGCAGCAGTACCTGCGCTACATGGGGCAGCTGCTGCAGGGCGATCTGGGGACCTCGATCCGCACGCACCGGCCGGTGCTGCAGGACATCGCCGCATTCTTTCCGGCCACCCTGGAACTGGCCTTGGTGGCCCTGCTGCTGGCGACGCTCCTGGGCATTCCGCTGGGCGTGCTGTCGGCGGTGTACCGCAACCGCTTCATCGACCACGTGGCCCGCACGCTGGCCGTCACGGGCATTTCCACCCCGGCCTTCTGGCTGGGGCTGGGCCTGATCGTGGTGTTCTACGGCAAGCTCGGCTGGCTGCCGGGCGGCGGGCGCATCGACCAGGGCCTGTCGCCCCCGCCGGGCATCACCGGGCTGTACCTGATCGACGCGGCGCTGGCGGGCGACTGGACCGTCTGGCGCAGCGCCTTGCAGCACATGATCCTGCCCGCCCTGACGCTGGGGTTCGTGCACCTGGGCGTGGTGGCGCGGCAGGTGCGTTCGTCCATGCTGGAACAGCTGGGCGAAGACTACGTCCGCACCGCCCGGGCCTATGGCCTGAACCCCTGGACCGTGGTGGTGCGCCACGCCCTGCCCAACGCGCTGATCCCCTCGGTGACCGTGCTGGGCCTGGCCCTGGGCGATCTGCTGTACGGGGCGGTGCTGACGGAGACCGTGTTCGGCTGGCCGGGCATGGGGGCTTACGTGGTGGATTCGATCCAGGCGCTGGATTTCCCGGCGGTGATGGGCTTCGCCGTGGTGGTGTCCTTCGCCTACGTGATCCTGAACCTGCTGGTGGACCTGCTGTACCGGCGGCTCGACCCGCGCATCCGGGAGGTCGGCTGATGCGCTATCTGCTGTATCAACTGCGCCGCAACCCGCTGATGCTGCTGGGGCTGGCGATCCTCGCGGCGGTGGGCCTGGCCGTGCTGCTGGCGGACTGGGCGGCGCCCTACGATCCCGAGCGCATCGACCTGGTGCACCGGCTGGCGGCGCCGTCGGCGGCGCACTGGTTCGGCACCGACGAGGTCGGCCGCGACATCTTCAGCCGCGTGCTGTACGGCGGGCGCCAGTCCATCGGGGTGGGGCTGTTCGTCGCCGGCTGCGCCAGCATGGTGGGCGCCGCGATCGGCTGTTTTTCCGGCATTGTGGGCGGCCGTTTCGACGGCCTGGTCATGCGGACCATGGACGTGGTGCTGTCGGTGCCTTCGCTGGTGCTGATCATGGCGCTGGCGGCGGCGCTGGGCCCCAGCCTGTTCAACGCCATGCTGGCGATCACGCTGGTCCGGATCCCGTTCTACGTGCGCCTGGCGCGCGGCCAGACGCTGGGCATCCGCGAGATGGCCTACGTGCAGGCGGCCTGGACCTTCGGTGCGACGCGGCGCCATGTGGTGCGCTGGCACGTGGCGCGCAACGCCGCCTCGCCCCTCGTGGTGCAGGCCACGCTGGACATCGGCGGGGCGATCCTGATGGCGGCCGCGCTGGGCTTCATCGGCCTGGGCGCGCAGCAGCCCACGGCCGAATGGGGCGCCATGGTGGCCACGGGCCGCAATTTCCTGCTGGACCAGTGGTGGTACACCGTGACGCCGGGCTGCGCGATCCTGGTGACGGCGCTGGCCTGCAACCTGGTGGGCGACGGCGTGCGCGACCTGCTGGACCCGAAGTCGAGGGTGAGATGAGCGCGGACAGTGTCGACGTGCCCGAACCCGTCCTGGAGATCCGCGACCTGTCGCTGGAATTCCCCGTCTTCGGCGGCGCGGTGCGGGCGCTGGGCGGCGTCAGCCTGCGCGTCATGCCGGGGGAAATCGTCGGCGTGGTGGGCGAATCGGGCTCGGGCAAGTCGGTGACGGCCATGGCCGCGCTGCGGCTGCTGCCGCCGGGCGGCTACCGCGTCACGGGCGGCGGCCTGCGGCTGTGCGGCGAGGACGTACTGGCCGCGTCCGAAGCGCGCATGCGGCGGTGGCGCGGGCGGCGGGCGGCGATGATCTTCCAGGAGCCCATGACCGCCCTGAACCCGACCCGGCGCATCGGCGACCAATTGACGGGCGTGCTGCGCGCGCATCACCGCCTGGGCCGGCGCGAAGCCCTGGAGCGCGCCGGCGCGCTGCTGCGCGACATGATGATTCCCGATCCGGCCCGCACGCTGCGCGCCTATCCCTTCGAACTGTCCGGCGGCATGCGCCAGCGGGTGATGGTCGCGATGGCGTTTTCCTGCGACCCGGCGCTGCTGATCGCCGACGAGCCCACCACGGCGCTGGACGTGACGGTGCAGCGCCAGGTGCTGCAGCTGCTGCGCCACCGGGCGCGCGAGCGCGGCGCCGCGATCCTGTTCATCACGCACGACATGGCGGTGGTGTCGCAGTTCTGCGACCGGGTGTACGTCATGTACGCGGGGACGGTGGTCGAGCAGGGGCCGACCGGCCAGGTGCTGCGCGCGCCGCGCCATCCCTATACGCGC
>CBFGXR010000361.1:0-2586 GCA_965652675.1 uncultured Castellaniella sp. | reverse complement strand
CATCGCGCGTGAAATCCACGTGCCGGAAACGATTTCCGTCGCCGACCTGGCCCACAAGATGTCCGTGAAGGCGGCCGAGGTCATCAAGCACCTGATGAAGCTCGGCCAGATGGTCACCATCAACCAGATCCTGGACCAGGAAACGGCCATGATCGTGGTCGAGGAACTCGGCCATACCGCCATCGCCGCGAAGCTGGACGATCCGGAAGCCTTCCTGGCCGACACCGAGACGACCGACGAGGCCGAGGCCCTGCCGCGCGCCCCGGTCGTCACCGTCATGGGCCACGTCGATCACGGCAAGACCTCGCTGCTGGACTACATCCGCCGCACCAAGGTCGCCACCGGCGAGGCCGGCGGCATCACCCAGCACATCGGCGCCTACAGCGTCAAGACCGATCGCGGCGTGGTGGCCTTCCTGGACACCCCGGGCCACGAGGCCTTCACGGCCATGCGCGCCCGCGGCGCCCAGGCCACCGACATCGTCATCCTGGTGGTGGCGGCCGACGACGGCGTCATGCCCCAGACCAAGGAAGCCATCCACCACGCCCGCGCGGCCAACGTGCCCCTGGTGGTGGCGATCAACAAGATCGACAAGCCGGAAGCCAATCCCGATCGCGTCAAGCAGGAACTGGTCGCCGAGGAAGTCGTGCCGGAAGAATACGGCGGCGACGTGCCCTTCATCGCCGTGTCCGCCAAGACCGGCCAGGGTATCGACGAACTGCTGGAAAACGTCCTGCTGCAGGCCGAAATCCTCGAACTCAAGGCGCCCGTCGACGCGCCGGCCAAGGGCATCGTCATCGAAGCCCGGCTGGACAAGGGCCGCGGCCCCGTGGCGACCATCCTGGTCCAGAGCGGCACCCTGCATCGCGGCGACGCCGTGCTGGCGGGCGTGGCGTTCGGCAAGGTGCGCGCCATGCTGAACGACACCGGCAAGCCCACCGCCGAAGCCGGTCCCTCGACCCCGGTCGAGATCCAGGGCCTGGCCGAGGTCCCGGCCGCCGGCGACGAGGTCCTGGTCCTGACCGACGAGCGCAAGGCGCGCGAAATCGCCCTGTTCCGTCAGGGCAAGTTCCGCGACGTCAAGCTCGCCCGCCAGCAGGCGGCCAAGCTGGAATCCATGTTCGACAACCTGGGCGAGGGCGTGCGCACGCTGCCGCTGATCGTCAAGACCGACGTCCAGGGGTCCCAGGAAGCCCTGGTGCAGTCGCTGCTCAAGCTCTCCACCGACGAGGTCCGGGTGCAGGTCGTGCACGCGGCCGTGGGCGGCATCTCCGAAAGCGACGTCAACCTGGCGATCGCCTCGGGCGCCGTGGTGATCGGCTTCAACGTGCGGGCCGACGCCTCGGCCAAGAAGCTCGCCGAGAGCAACGAGATCGACCTGCGCTACTACAACATCATCTACGACGCGATCGACGACGTGCGCAACGCCATGTCGGGGATGCTGGCGCCGGAAAAGCGCGAGGAAGTCATCGGCCTGGTCGAGATCCGCGAAATCTTCACCGTGTCCAAGGTCGGCAACATCGCCGGGTGCATGGTGCTCGAAGGCGTGGTGCGCCGCGACTCCCAGGTCCGCCTGCTGCGCAACAACGTGGTGCACTGGACCGGCTCCCTGGATTCGCTGCGCCGCTTCAAGGACGACGTCAAGGAAGTCAAATCCGGCTTCGATTGCGGGATCACGCTCAAGGGCAACAACGACATCCAGGTCGGCGATCAGCTCGAAGCCTTCGAAATCAAGGAAGTCGCCCGCACGCTCTGAGCGCGCGGCATGCATCATGGGTCGTCATAAATCCAAGCCGAATCCCGGACGCAACACGCGCCTGGCCGACCAGATCCAGAAGGATCTGGCGGCCCTGGTGCAGCGCGAGCTCGACGTCGCGCGTGCCGGCCTGATCACGCTCACGGGCGTCGATCTGTCGGCCGACTACGCGCATGCCAAGGTCTACTTCACGGTGCTGGGCGCCGAACCCGACGTCGCCGCCCAGGCGCTGAACGACAAGGCGGGCTGGCTGCATTCGCAGCTGTTCCGCATGCTGCACATCCATACGGTGCCCACCCTGCGCTTCGTGCACGACGCGCAGCTGGCGCGCGGCATCGAACTGACGCAACTGATCGATCGGGCCAACCGCCCCCAGGCGGGCGCTTCGGACATCCCCGAACTCGAAGACCCGGACGGCCAGCCCTGACAGGGCGGTCGTCACTCATCTGGACGGATTGAACGATGGCTTCCCGACGCGGGCAGATGCTCGACGGAGTCCTGTTGCTGGACAAACCGGAGGGCCTGTCGAGCAACCATGCGCTGCAGCGCGCCAAACGCACGGTGGACGCCCGCAAGGCGGGCCACACCGGTACGCTGGACCCGTTCGCCACGGGCCTGCTGATCTGCTGCTTCGGCCGGGCGACGAAGATTTCCGCCGCCATGCTGGAAGCCGACAAGATTTACGAGGCGACCCTGGCCTTCGGCGAGGAGACCGACAGCGGCGACCTGACGGGCCACGTCACGGCGCGCGCGCCGGAGGATTTTTCCGCGGTGACCCCCGAGGCGCTGGAAGCCGCGCTGGCCGCCTTCCGGGGCGAGATCGAGCAGAT
>CBFGXR010000360.1:0-2591 GCA_965652675.1 uncultured Castellaniella sp. | reverse complement strand
CCCCGCGACCGACGGCACGGTCCACGTCTGCCGCGTCCTGGAAGCGCGCGGCGAACGGCCCGACTACTGCGTCGTCGGCGAACCAACCTCGGTGCAGGCGCTGGGCGACACGATCAAGAACGGCCGGCGGGGCTCGATGTCGGCCCGGATCACGGTGCGCGGCGTCCAGGGCCACGTGGCCTACCCGCACCTGGCTCGCAACCCGATCCACGAACTGGCGCCCGCCCTGGCCGAACTGACGGCGGCCCGCTGGGACGAGGGCAACGAATATTTTCCGCCCACCACCTTCCAGGTCTCGAACCTGCACGCCGGCACCGGGGCGGGCAACGTCATCCCCGGTAGCGCGACGATCGACTGCAATTTCCGCTTCTCGACCGCGAGCACGCCCGAAGGACTGCAGGCTCGGGTGGCGGAGATCCTGGACCGCCACGGCCTGGACCACGACATCGCCTGGACGATCAGCGGCCTGCCCTTCCTGACCCCCCAGGGGACGCTGTGCGGCGCCCTGCAGGCCGCCATCGCCGAGGAAACCGGCGTCCAGGCGGCACTGTCCACGACCGGCGGCACCTCGGACGGGCGCTTCATCGCCCGGATCTGCCCGCAGGTCGTCGAATTCGGCCCCCTGAACCGGACGATCCACCAGACGGGGGAACACATCCCCCTGGACAGCCTCGCGCCGCTGAAGAACATCTACCGCCGCACGCTGGAAAAGCTGCTGGCCTGACCCGCCGACGACCGGCCCGCTCCGGCCGGTTGCGCCCACCCCGCCCTCACGCACGCCATGCCCTCTCCCCACACCGAACTCCTGACCCTGCGCGACCTGCTGCGCTGGTCCATCAGCCGCTTCCACGCCGCCGGCCTGGTCTTCGGCCACGGCAGCGACAATGCCTGGGACGAGGCCGCCTACCTGCTGCTGCACGGCCTGCACCTGCCGCCCGACACGCTCGATCCCTTCCTGGACGCGCGCCTGCTGGAACGCGAGCGGCAGCGCTGCGTCGATCTGATCCACGAGCGCATCAACACGCGCAAGCCCGCCGCCTATCTGACGGGCGAGGCCTGGCTGCAGGGCGAGCGCTTTCTGGTGGACGAGCGCGTGATCGTGCCGCGCTCGCCGATCTCGGAACTGCTGGCCGAAGGCCTGGCGCCCTGGATCGACGATCCGGACGCGGTCGGACAGGCGCTGGACCTGTGCACCGGCTCGGGCTGCCTGGCGATCCTGACGGCCCACGCCTTCGGCAACGCCGTCGTGGACGCGGTGGACGTGTCCACCGACGCCCTGGCGGTGGGGCAGTCGAACATCCAACTGCACGGCCTGTGCGACCGCGTCCGGACGCTGCGCAGCGACCTGCTGGCCCAGGTGCCGCCGGACCGCCGCTACGACCTGATCGTCTGCAATCCGCCCTACGTCAACGAGCAGTCGATGCGGGCGCTGCCACCCGAATACCGGCACGAGCCCCGGCTGGCGCTGGCGGGCGGCGACGACGGCATGGACCTGGTGCGCCGCATCCTGGCCGACGCGCCCCGCTTCATGGCGCCCGAGGGCCTGCTGGTGCTGGAAATCGGCCACGAACGGGCGCACTTCGAAGCCGCCTTCCCCGAACTGGACCCCGTCTGGCTGGACACCGCCGACACCACCGACCAGATCCTGCTGCTGCGCCGCGCGCAGCTGGCCTCGTGATCCGCGCCGCCGGCCTGACCCTGCGGCGCGGCGTCAAGGTCCTGCTGGAAAACGCCGAATTCGTCGTCCATCCCGGCGAGCGCGTCGGCATCGTCGGCAAGAACGGCGCGGGCAAGTCCTCGCTGTTCGCCCTGCTGCAGGGCCACATCGACCCGGACGCCGGCACGCTGGACATCCCCGCGTCCTGGCGTCTGGCCAGCGTCGAACAGATCCTGCACGACACCGACCGCCCGGCACGCGAGTTCGTCATCGACGGCGACCGCCACCTGCGCGAACTGCAGGCGCGCCGCGCCGCCCTGGGGCCCGACCAGGGCCAGGCGATCGCCGAACTGGAAGCCGCCCTGGTCGAGGCCGAAGCCTGGAGCGCGCCCTCGCGCGCCGAACAGCTGCTGGCCGGTCTGGGCTTCGCTCCCGACGAATGGGCCCGGCCGGTCGCCAGCTTTTCCGGCGGCTGGCAGATGCGCATCGCCCTGGCGCGCGCGCTGATGGCGCCCTCCGACCTGCTGCTGCTCGACGAGCCCACCAACCACCTGGACCTGGACGCCATGCTGTGGCTGGAGCGCTGGCTGGCCGGCTATCCGGGCACGGTGCTGCTAATTTCCCACGACACCGAATTCCTGGACGCGGTGGCGCGCGTGATCCTGCATTTCGAGCAGGACAAGCTGGTGCGCTACAAGGGCGGCTACGAGTCCTTCCTGGAACAGCGCGCCGAGCGCCTGCGCCAGAACCGCCTGGCGATCCAGCGCCAGACGCGCGAAGCGGCCCACCTGCAGTCCTTCATCGACCGCTTCAAGGCCAAGGCCACCAAGGCCAAACAGGCGCAAAGCCGGGTCAAGGCCCTGGCGCGCATGCAGACCCTGGCGCCGCTGGCCGTGGAATCGGGCATCGACATCCGCCTGCCCGACCCCGCGGG
>CBFGXR010000359.1:0-2592 GCA_965652675.1 uncultured Castellaniella sp. | reverse complement strand
CTCGTAGATCGATTCCTGGATCAGGATGCGCGAGGGGCAGGTGCAGACCTCGCCCTGGTTCAGGGCGAACATGCTCAGGCCTTCCAGCGCCTTGTCGAAGAAGGCGTCGTCCTGGTCCATCACGTTGGCGAAGAAGATGTTGGGGCTCTTGCCGCCCAGTTCCACGGTGCTGGGGATCAGGCTGTCGGCGGCGGCGTGCAGGATGTGCTTGCCGGTGGGCGTCGAGCCGGTGAAGGCGATCTTGGCGATGCGCTTGCTGGAAGCCAGGGCCGCGCCGGCTTCCTTGCCGAAGCCGTTGACGATGTTCAGCACGCCCGGCGGCAGCAGATCGCCGACCAGTTCCATCAGCACCAGGATCGAGGCCGGGGTCTGCTCGGCGGGCTTGAGCACCACGCAGTTGCCCGCCGCCAGGGCCGGACCGAGCTTCCAGGCGGCCATCAGCAGGGGGAAGTTCCAGGGGATGATCTGCCCCACGACGCCCATGGGCTCGTGGAAATGATAGGCCACCGTGGTCTTGTCGATTTCGGAGATCCCGCCTTCCTGGGCGCGGATGCAGCCGGCGAAATAGCGCAGGTGGTCGATGGCCAGCGGCAGGTCCGCCGCCATGGTCTCGCGCAGCGGCTTGCCGTTGTCGATGGTTTCGGCCACCGCCAGCAGGCGCAGGTTCTGTTCCATGCGGTCGGCGATGCGCAGCAGGACGCCGGCGCGTTCGGCCACAGACGTTTCGCCCCAGGCCTTGCGCGCCGCGTGGGCGGCGTCCAGCGCGGCGTCGATGTCGGCGGCGTCGGAACGCGGGACTTCGCAGAACACCTGTCCGGTGATCGGCGACAGATTGTCGAAATACCGCCCCCCGGCCGGCGCCACCCAGCGCCCGCCGATGTAGTTCTCGTAGTGTTTCTTGTAGGGAAAGCCGATATCGATGCCAAAGTGCTTCAGGTCGGTCATGTCCATGTCTGTCTCCTTGTCGATGAGCCGGGGTCCGTGCGGGCGGCCCCTGGCGCCCGCCGCGACGCGCGGCGGGACTCTTTCTTATCCAAGCAAGGATCGTGCCAGCATGCGCCGCGTGTGCCGGGCACGGCGCGGGCCGGCACCCTTTCAATGGCCCGGCGGCGGTGGCATACTGGACGCGAATCGGCTTTTAAAACATGGGCTTGTCGCATTTTGCGACACATCGCGCCGCAAACGGCGACAGTCGCCGTCGCGGACCGCGACAGGTTCCGCGACGCCCCGGACGGAGACTTCCATGCAGACACCGCCCACGATCCACCTGGCGCCGGGCGCCCGCCCGCAGGCGGCGACGCGCGTCCACCAGTCCTGGGCGCGCTGCGCCGACCTGGACCCCGCCCTGCTGGCCGACCCCAATCCCCTGCCCCGCGCCGACCTGGACGTCCGCCGCGAAGCCAACCGCCATCTGCTGCGCCTGGCCGAACCCAGCCTCGGCGCGCTGGGCGCGCTGGGGGACTCGGCGCACAGCGTCGTGCTGCTGGCCGACGCCAGCGGCCTGATCCTGCACGAACGCGGCAGCCGCAGCTTCCAGGACAAGGCGCATCGCGTGGCGCTGCAGCCCGGCGTCAGCTGGGCCGAACCCCTGCGCGGCACCAACGCCATCGGCACGGCCCTGCACGACGGCCGCGCCGTGCGCATCCACGGCGCGGAGCATTTCCTGGCCTGCAACAGCATCCTCAGCTGCCACGCCGCGCCCATCTTCTCCGCCACGGGCGAAATCCTCGGCATCCTGGACCTGTCCGGCCCGGCCGACGACATGCACGGTTCCATGCTGGCCCTGGTGCGGCGCATGGCGCGGGGCATCGCGGACCAGGTCCTGGGCGAAAGCCCGCTGCGCCGGCTGGATTTCCGCCTCGGCCGGGGACCCGAGGACGACGGCCACGCCATCCTGCTGCTGGACGACGATACCCGCATCGCCGGCGCCAACGAGGCCGCCTTGCGGGCGCTGGACGCCGACTGGAAACGCCTCATCGGCACGCCCTGCGCGCAATGGATCGACGGACCGCTGCATGCCCGCGACACGCCGCTGCATCGCCACGACGGCCGGCCCCTGACCGGCCGCCTGATCGCGCCGCCGCGCGCGCCGGCGCCCGCCGCGCCCGTTCCCCGCTCCCGCGCGCCACGGCATCGACACCGCATTCGCCGCCGCACGCGCCGTCGCGCGCCGCGCCCTTTCCCCTCACCTCGAAACCCGCGGCATCGGCGGACGCCCGCCCGGCGGCCCGCCCCCTGCCCGAGCCCGACGCCGTCAGCAGCCCCCTGCTGGACCAGGCCGTGCGCGCCCTGGACGCGGGCCTGGCCGTCCTGCTGTGCGGCGAGACCGGCACGGGCAAGGAAGTCCTGTCGCGCCACATCCATGCCCGCAGCGCCTGGCGCGCCGGCCCCTTCGTCGCCATCAACTGCGCCGCCCTGCCCGAGCACCTGGTCGAATCCGAACTCTTCGGCTACGAGCCGGGCGCCTTCACCGGCGCGCGGCGCGAAGGCGCGCGCGGCCTGCTGCGGCAGGCGCAGGGCGGCGTGCTGTTCCTGGACGAGATCGGCGACATGCCGCTGGCGCTGCAGACTCGGCTGCTGCGGGTCCTGCAG
>CBFGXR010000358.1:0-2592 GCA_965652675.1 uncultured Castellaniella sp. | reverse complement strand
CATCATCATGGCGCGTCCCCCGACGCATCGGCCTGCCGCCCATGCCGTCCGAAGGGTCCGGCGACCCGGCGGGCCCTGCCCGGGAAGAGGCTGCGCACGATGACGTAGAACAGCGGAACGAAGAAAATGCCCAGGACGGTCGAGACCAGGGTGCCGCCGAATACGCCGGTGCCCAGCGAATGGCGGCCGCCGGAACCGGCTCCCGTGCTGACCACCAGCGGCAGCACGCCCAGCATGAATGCAAGCGAGGTCATCAGGATGGGGCGCAGGCGCAGGCGCGCGGCTTCCAATGTGGCTGCAACCAGCGGCTTGCCGCGTTCCTCGAGTTCCTTGGCGAATTCCACGATGAGAATGCCGTTCTTGGCCGCCAGGCCCACCGTCGCCAGCAGGCCGACCTGGAAATACACATCGTTGCTCAGGCCGCGCACGGAAGTGAACAGCAGCGAGCCGACGATGCCGATGGGCACCGCCAGCATGACGGAGAACGGGATGGACCAGCTCTCGTACAAGGCCGCCAGGCACAGGAACACGAACAGCAGCGACACGGCATACAGCAGGGGCGCCTGCGCGCCAGCCTGTTGCTCCTGGAAGGACAGACCGGACCAGGCATAGCCGAAGCCGCCCGGCAGCTGCTTGACCAGCGCCGCCATTTCGTTCATCGCCGTTCCGGAGCTGACGCCGGATGCGGGCTGGCCGCTGAGTTCCATGGCGGCGGAGCCATTGAAACGCGGCAGCGCGGCCGGCGCGCGGCTCCAGCCGGTGCGGGTGAAGGCCGAGAACGGCACCATCTCGTTGCTGTCGTTGCGCACCGACCAGCGACCGATGTCCTGCGGCAGCATGCGCGCTTCGGGCTCGCCCTGGACATAGACCTTCTTGATGCGGCCGCGATTGATGAAGTCGTTGACGTAGGTGCTGCCGAGCGCGGTCGACAAGGTGCTGTTGATGTCGGACAGCGCCAGGCCCAGCGCGCCGGCCTTCGCATCGTCGATATCGAGATCGAAGGTCGGCGCGTCCTCCAGGCTGGAATAGCGCACCGAGGCGAGCCTGTCGTTCCTGGCGGCCAGATCCAGCAATTGATCGCGCGCGGACACCAGCGCCTCGTGCCCCGCGCCGCCCAGATCCTGCAGTTCAAACGTGAATCCCGCGCTCTGCCCCAACCCGGGAATGCCGGATGGCGCCATGGCGAAGATCTGCGCATCGCGAAACTTCTGTGCCATGTCGCCGGTGATGCGCATGCCGATCGAGGCGGCATCGGCCTGGCGATCGCCCCAGTCCTTCAGGCGGATGAAGCCCATGCCGGAATTCTGCCCGCTGCCGCCAAAGCTGAAGCCCGCCACCGCCATGATCGAATCGACCTCCGGCTGCTGGCGCACATATTCGGACAATTGATCCATGACCTCCAGCGTCTGCCCCTGGGTGGCGCCGGAGGGCAGCTTGACCTGCACCATCAGCATGCCCTGGTCCTCCTCGGGCAGGAACGAGGTCGGCAGACGCCAGAACAGCGCGCCCAGCACCACCAGGATCACCGCATAGGCGAGCATGCCGGACTTGCGGCGGCCGATGACGAGACGGGTCACGCCGCCGTGATAGCGCTGGCTGACGCGGTCGAAGCGCGTATTGAACCAGGCGAAGAAACGGCCGAGGACACCCGCCGGACCGCCATGCCCGCCCTTTTCGATCGGCGTCAGGATCGTGGCGCACAAGGCCGGGGTCAGGGTCATCGCCACCAGCACCGACAGGATCATCGCCGAGGAGATCGTCACGGCGAACTGGCGGTAGATCGCACCGGTGGAGCCGCCGAAGAAGGCCATCGGCAGGAACACCGCCGTGAGCACCAGGGCGATGCCGACCAACGCGCCGGTGATCTGGCCCATCGATTTGCGCGTGGCCTCGTAGGGCGACAGGCCTTCCTCGCTCATCACGCGTTCGACGTTTTCGACCACCACGATGGCATCGTCCACCAGCAGGCCGATGGCCAGCACCATGGCGAACATCGACAGCGTATTGATCGAATAGCCCAGCAGCGACAGCACGCCGAACGTGCCCATCAGCACCACCGGCACCGCGACCGCGGGAATCAACGTCACCCGCCAGTTCTGCAGGAACAGGTACATGATCGCGATCACCAGCGCGATCGCCTCGATCAGGGTCTTGACCACTTCCTCGATCGAAATCCTGACGAAAGGCGTGGTGCTGTAGGCAATGTGGTAGCTCAGCCCGGTCGGGAAGAACGGAGCCAGCTGGGCCAGTCTCGCACTGACCGCCGCGGACACGTCCATCGCATTGGCGCCGGAGGCCAGCTCGATGCCCATGCCGGCGGCCGGCCTGCCGTTGAAGCGGCTGGCCGCCGCATAGGATTCGCTGCCCAGTTCGACACGCGCGACGTCGGACAGGCGCACCACCGCGCCACTGCCATCCGACTTGAGCATGATTGCCTCGAACTGGTCCACCGTCCGCAGCCGGCTGCGCGAAGTCACCGTGGCGCTCAGCGCCTGGCCTTCGATGGCGGGCAAGGCGCCCAGCGAACCGGAGGAGACGTCGGCATTCTGTGCCTCGATCGCCTGGGTCACGTCCGAGGGCATCAGCGAAAAG
>CBFGXR010000357.1:0-2598 GCA_965652675.1 uncultured Castellaniella sp. | reverse complement strand
CCCGGCTCGGCGCTGGCCTGGATCGCCGGGCGGATGGGGCGGGAATTCGGTCTTGAACATGTTCGATCCTTTCAGTTCAGGGCCAGTTCCTTGCCGGAGATCCGGCGGTACAGGGCGTAGAGCAGCAGGGTGGCCGCCAGCAGGATCAGGCCCAGCGCGCTGGCCATGCCCCAGTTGATGGTCTGGTTGGTGAAGTACGCGACGTAGTAGCTGATCATCTGGTCGCCGGCGCCGCCCAGCAGGGCCGGCGTGATGTAGTAGCCGATGGCGATGATGAACACCAGCAGCGATCCGGCCGCGATGCCGGGGTAGGTCTGCGGCACGTACACGCGCCAGAAGGCGGCGAAGGGATGGCTGCCCAGGGAAATGGCGGCGCGCTGATAGCTGGGCGGCACGGACCGCATGACGCTGTACAGGGGCAGCACCATGAAGGGCAGCAGGATGTGCACCATGGCGATGTAGACGCCCAGGCGGTTGAACAGCAGGGGCAGGGGCTCGGAGATCAGGCCCAGGCCGCCCAGGGCGCTGTTGATCAGGCCTTCGCGCTGCAGCAGCACCACCCAGGCGGCGATGCGCACCAGCACCGAGGTCCAGAAGGGGATCAGGATGCAGATCAGGACCAGGTTGGCCCGCCGCTTGGACAGGCGCGTGATCCAGTAGGCCAGCGGATAGCCCAGCGCGAGGGTGACCAGGGTGACCACCAGGCTGATGACGAAGGTGCGCGAAAAGATTTCCTGGAAGGCGGACGTATTGGGCGGGACTGCCACGATGCGGCCGTCGGCGTCGAGCTTCAGGTCCAGCGCGGCCAGCAGGTAGTAGGGCGTCCAGGACGTGTCGTTGCCGGCGATGACCGTCCAGTAGGCGGGGTCGGCCCAGCGCTTGTCCAGGCCGGTCAACTGCGCGCGGGCGTCGGCGTCGTCCGCCGCCTCGATCGGCATGCGCCGCAGGGTCTTGAAGATCAGCGAGCGGTAGCCGGAAATTTCGTAGTTCAGGCGGCGGGCGAGTTCGCCCACGGCGGGGGTGTTCCTGGCCTGCGCCAGATCCTGGGCCAGGGCCTGGTAGGCGGCGTCGGGCGGCGTGGCGCGGCCGTCCCAGCGGGACAGCGCCTGCAGGGTGCGCGGCAGGGTGCCGATGACCTCGGGGTTGTCGGCGGCCCGCGTCAGCAGGGACGCGATCGGGATCACGAAGACCGCCAGCAGGAACAGGGCCAGCGGCCCGACCAGCAGGAGGGCGCGCCAGGTCCGGCGCCGCTGCGCGGCGCGCATCGAGCGCCGGATGGCGCCGGGGTCGTCTAGGGTCGTGTCCATGGCGGAGTTCCTTGGTCAAGCGCGGGGGCCGGCGCCCGGCCAGCCCCCAGGCGAATCAACGCTTGGGTCAGCGCGCGGCCCAGGCCGTGAAGCGCTGTTCGAGTTCTTCGCCGTGGTCGGTCCAGAACTCCAGGTCGTTGAACAGGGCGTTGCGGGCGTTGGCCGGCGAGTTGGGCACGTTGGCCAGGACTTCGGGCTTGAGCATGCCGATGGCTTCCTTGCTGATCGGCCCGTAGGCGATGTGCTGGGAATAGGCCGCCTGCGCCTTGGGCGAACTGGCGTAGCGGATGAATTCGATCGCCTGGTCCTTGTTCGGCGAGCCGACGGGGATGACCCAGTAGTCGAAGTCGTAGACGCTGCCGGTCCAGACGACCTTCAGGGGCCGGCCTTCGCGCTGCGCGGCGTCGATGCGGCCGTTGTAGGCGGCGGACATGACGACGTCACCGGCGCTCAGCATCTGCGGCGGCTGGGCGCCGGCTTCCCACCATTGGATGTAGGGCTTGAGCTTGTCGAGTTTCTTGAAGGCGCGGTCCACGCCTTCGGGGGTCGCCAGGACCTTGTAGACGTCCTGCGGCGGCACGCCGTCGGCCATCAGGGCGAATTCGACGTTGTAGTGCGCGCCCTTGCGCAGGCCGCGCTTGCCGGGGAATTTCTTGACGTCCCAGAAATCGGCCCAGCCGGTCGGCGGCGTCTTCAGGGTGTCGGCGTTGTAGGGCAGGACGGTCGACCAGACGAAGGTGCCCACGCCGCAGTATTTCAGGGCGCCGCGCACCATGTCGCCCTTGTTCAGGATGGTGCTCCAGTCGATGTTCTCGTACAGGCCCTCGTCGCAGCCCCGGCCCAGGTCGCCGGTTTCGACCTCGACGGCGTCCCAGACCACGTTCTTGGACTGGACCATGGCCTTGACCTTGGCCTGTTCACCGTTGTAGGCGACGGGGATGACCTTCTTGCCGGTCTCTTTTTCGTAGGGCTGGATGAAGGCGGCGTTCTGGGCGTCGCCATTGGCACCGCCGAAATTCACGACCGTGAGGTCGCGCGCCTGGGCGGGCGCCTGGGCCAGGGCCAGAGGCAGTGCGACTGCCAGGGCCGTGAGCAGGGCTTGTTTTTTCATGGAATGTCTCCTGTGTTTTGGTGGGGATGTCAGGGGAGGAAAACGCGGACGTGTCCGGGATCGATCCGCAAGGGGATACGGGTTCCGGGGGGCATGCGCCCCGGCGTCCGCGGCCAGGGGCATCTTGACGAAGAAGGTGTCGCCGCCGTCCAGGCGGCAGCGCAGGCGGACGTGGTCGCC
>CBFGXR010000356.1:0-2599 GCA_965652675.1 uncultured Castellaniella sp. | reverse complement strand
GGACGAACTCGCCCCGGGTGACCGAGGCCCGGCCGATTTCGACCAGGGCCGGATCGGCCGTGGCGAAGGAATAGCCGCTGATCCCGAGGAACACGAAGGACGGCACCACGAGAATCAGGAGAAGCAACTGCATCAGGCGCTGATGCGTACGGATGAAATCGAACATGAACGGCTCACCTGCTGGAGACTGACGGCCCCAGGGCCGCGCGAACGAAATGTCCCGCAGTTTACCACCGCGGAACCCCCTCCCGCCAAGGCGGCCCCCCCCCGGGCGGGACCGCAGGCGGGCCGGCCTTGCGCGCATTCCTGCACGGGGCGTCCCGGCTGGCTAAAATGCGGACTGTCTCCTTTCGGCGTCCGATCCCCATGTCCCCATCCCATCCCGCCTGGCCCTGGCCGGCCTTCATCGCCCACCGCGGCGGCGGCCGGCTGGCCCCGGAAAACACGCTGGCGGCGATGCGCACGGGCGCCGCCGCCGGATTCGGCATGGTGGAATTCGACGTCAAGCTCAGCCGCGACGGCGTGCCCTTCCTGCTGCACGACGATACCGTGGACCGCACCTCGGACGGTCACGGCCTGGCCAGCGAACTGGACTGGCGCGACCTGGGGGAAATGGACTTCGGCGGCTGGCACGGGCCGGATTTCGCCGGGGAACCGGCACCGTCCCTCTATGCCGTGGCCCGCTACACCCGCGCGCACGGCATTCACTGCAATATCGAGATCAAGCCGACCACGGGCCACGACGCCGAGACCGGCGCGGCCGTGGCCCGCGCGGCCGCGCGCCTGTGGGCCGGCGCCGCCCTGCCGCCGCCTTCCTGCTGCACGACGATACCGTGGACCGCACCTCGGACGGTCACGGCCTGGCCAGCGAACTGGACTGGCGCGACCTGGGGGAAATGGACTTCGGCGGCTGGCACGGGCCGGATTTCGCCGGGGAACCGGCACCGTCCCTCTATGCCGTGGCCCGCTACACCCGCGCGCACGGCATTCACTGCAATATCGAGATCAAGCCGACCACGGGCCACGACGCCGAGACCGGCGCGGCCGTGGCCCGCGCGGCCGCGCGCCTGTGGGCCGGCGCCGCCCTGCCGCCGCTGCTGTCCTCGTTTTCCGAGGCCGCCCTGGACGCCGCCCGCGCGGCCGTGCCCGAACTGCCCCGCGCCCTGCTCATCGAGGGTCCGGTCCCGGCCGACTGGCGGGCCCGCCGGCAAGGCCTGGGCTGCATCGGCCTGAACATCGACACCCTGCACGCCGACGAGGCCGTGGTGCGCGACATCCTGGACCAGGGCGCCACCCTGGCCGTCTGGACGGTCGACGACCCCGCCCGCGCCCGCACGCTGTTCGAATGGGGCTGCCAGGCGGTCTTCACCGACGAACTGGACCGTGTCCGGGCGGATGCGCCCGGCACGGCCCGATAGACCGACAGGCCGCGCCATGTTCAGCTACCGCCATGCCTTCCACGCCGGCAATCACGCCGACGTCCTGAAGCACGCCATCCTGGTCCAGATCCTGGATTACTTCAACCGCAAGGACGCGCCCTACTGGGTGATCGACACCCATGCCGGCGCGGGCCTGTACGCCCTGGATGGCGAATGGGCGGGCCAGAGCGGCGAGGTCGTCGACGGGCTGGACCGGCTGCTGGGCGCGCCCCAGCCGCCGGAACTGGTGACGCGCTACCTGCGCGCGATCCAGGACTTCAATCCCGACGGCGTCGCCAACCGCTACCCGGGCTCGCCCGCGCTGACCCTGAGCGCCCTGCGCGCGCACGACAAGCTGCGGTTGTTCGAGCTGCATCCCACCGAAATCGAGGTGCTGGAAAGCACGCTGCGGCAGCTGGGCACCTCGCGCCGCCAGGTGGCCATCGCCCGCGAGGACGGCTTCGAGGGCCTGAAACGGCTGCTGCCGCCGCCGACCCGGCGCGGCATCGTCCTGATCGATCCGTCCTACGAGGACAAGCGGGACTACCGCCACACCCTGCAGGCGGTGCGCGACGGCCTGGAGCGCTTCGCGTCCGGCTGCTTCGCGGTCTGGTATCCCCTGGTGCAGCGCGTCCAGGCGCATGAAATGGCCCGCGCGCTGGAACGGCTGCCGGTGGAATGGCTGCACGCCACCCTGACGGTGCGCAAGCCGTCGGCCGACGGCCTGGGCCTGCACGGCAGCGGCATGTTCATCGTCAACCCGCCCTGGACGCTGCACGAGGAACTGCGCGCCGCCCTGCCCTGGCTGACGAAGACGCTGGATCAGGACGGGCACGCCCGGCATACGCTGGAAATCAGCGGGCAGCCCCGGAATGCGTCAGGCGACGCCCCCGCCGCCCGCAAAGCCGCGCCCCGTACGGGCGCCGGACGTCCGGCGGATGGCCGGCCGGCTCAGAAGCGTTCGCCGTCGCGCAAATAGCGCCACTGGCCCACGGGCAGGTCGCCCAGCACGACCCGCCCCATGCGCACGCGCTTCAGGCCCACGACCTTCAGGCCGACCTGTTCGCACATGCGGCGGATCTGGCGCTTGCGGCCTTCGCGCAGGATGAAGTGCAGCTGGTCTTCGTTCTGTCACTGGACCTGGTCCGGCCGCAAGACCTGTCCGTCCAGCGCCAGGGTGT
>CBFGXR010000355.1:0-2600 GCA_965652675.1 uncultured Castellaniella sp. | reverse complement strand
GACGGTGTTTCTCGACCATGGCCAGGGGCTGATCAGCATGTTCTGCCACCTGTCGGCCATCGACGTGAAGGTCGGCGACGAGGTCGCGCGCGGCGCTGTCGTGGGCAAGGTGGGCGCCACCGGACGCGCCACGGGGCCGCATCTGCACTGGAACGTCAGCCTGAACGACGTGCGGGTGGACCCCGCCATTTTCATCGGCGCGGCGAAGCGGCCGTAGGCGCCTGGGCCGGTCAGGTTCCTGGGCCGGGACCCGCGTGGCTGTCCAGGCGCGCTTGATTTAATATATGAAGCTTCACCTGCGCCGACCGCCCGCGGATCCGGGCCGGCCGGCGTTTCCAGTCGACCGGCCCACAAGGCAGGCTCCCATTCGGAATCAATCATGGACACGTCCGTTTCCCGCACGCTTTTTTCCCAACGCGCCAACCAGCTGACCAGTTCGGCCATCCGCGAAATCCTCAAGATCACCGAGCGGCCCGAGGTCATCTCGTTCGCCGGCGGCCTGCCGTCGCCCGAGGGCTTTCCGATCGCCGAACTGCGGGCGGCCTTCGACCGGGTGCTGTCCACCCAGGGCGCCACGGCGTTGCAGTATGGCCGCACCGAAGGCTACACGCCGCTGCGCGAATGGGTGGCCCGGGACCTGTCGCGTCCGGGGCTGGACATCGACCCCGAGGAAGTCCTGATCGTGTCGGGTTCGCAGCAGGCGCTGGACATGCTCGGCAAGCTGTTCATCGACCAGGGCTCGCCCGTGCTGGTCGAGGCGCCCAGCTATCTCGGGGCGCTGCAGTCCTTTTCCCAGTTCCAGCCGCAATACCGGGCCGTGCCCACCGACGAGCGCGGCCTCGTGCCCGAAGCCCTCGGCGACGACCTCGCCCGGGACGCGCGCTTCATCTACGTGCTGCCCAACTTCCAGAACCCCACCGGCCTGACGCTGGACCTTGAACGCCGCCAGGCCCTAGTCGAACGCTGCGCCCGCCTGGGCCTGCCCATCATCGAGGACGATCCCTACGGCGAACTGCGCTACGCGGGCGAACCGCAGCCCGGCCTGCTCGAACTGGGCCGCCCGGCGGGCGCCACGGTGATCCGCCTGGGCACGTTCTCCAAGGTCCTGGCGCCCGGCATGCGCCTGGGCTACGTCGTGGCGCCGCGCCACATCATCTCCAAGCTGGTGCAGATCAAGCAGGCCACCGACCTGCACACCGCCACGGTCACCCAGATGGCGGTATACGAGGCCGTGCGCGGCGGCTTCCTGCGCGAACACCTGCCGAAGGTGCGCGAACTCTACCGCCGCCAGTGCGGTTACATGCTCGATGCCCTGCGGGAATATTTTCCGTCCGACGCGCACTGGACGCGCCCGGAAGGCGGCATGTTCATCTGGGTCAGGTTGCGCGAATCCATCGACACCACGCAATTGCTGCAGACGGCGATCCAGCGCAACGTGGCCTTCGTGCCCGGCGCGCCGTTCTACGCCGTCGACGCGCCGGTCAACACCCTGCGCCTGAGTTTCGTCACCGTGCCCGAGGACCGGATCCGCGCCGGCGTGCGCACGCTGGGCGAACTCATCGGTCCGGCGCCCGCGCGCGGATGACGACGGGCGGCACTCCCGCCAGGCCGGGGCGGGCCGATCCCGACCTGTCGGACATGCGCTTCGACGACTGGGTGGCCCGCTGGCTGCCCGCGTCCTGGGGCCCCTACGCGCGCCTGTGCCGGCTGGACCGGCCCGTCGGCACCTGGCTGACCCTGCTGCCGGCGCTGGCCGCGCTGGTTCAGGCGGCCGACGGCTGGCCGGCCTGGTGGCGCCTCGTGGTGTTCTCCCTGGGCGCGCTGCTGATGCGCGGCGTGGGCTGCACCTTCAACGACATCTTCGACCGGGACTTCGATCACCGCGTCGAACGTACGCGCTTCCGGCCCCTGACCAGCGGCCAGCTCACCCTGCGGGCGGCGCTGTGGTTCGCCGTCGCGCAGCTGCTGGTCAGCGCCACGCTGCTGCTGGCCATCAACGCCACCAGCCGCTGGCTGGCGCTGGCGCTGCTGCCGCTGGTGGTGATCTATCCCCTGTGCAAGCGCTACACCTACTGGCCGCAGGCCGTGCTGGGGGCGGCCTTCAACTGGGGCATGCTGATGGCCTGGTCCGACACGCGCGACATCGTGCCCTGGTACGCCGTGGCGATGTGGCTGGGGGCGCTGCTGTGGCAGATCGGCTACGACGCCATCTACGCCTACATCGACCTGCGCGATGACCGCATGCTGGGCCTGAAGTCGGTCGCCATGCGCTTCGGCGACCGGGGCCGGGCCTGGATCGGCGGCATGTACGCCGTCACGGCGGCCTTGTGGATTGCGGCGGGTCGGGGCATGGGCATGGACTGGCCCTATTACCTGGTCATGGCCGTCATCGCCGGCCATTTCGTCTGGCAGATGCGCGTCTTCGACGTGCGCCACCCGGAACGCGGCCTGCGGCTGTTCCGCTCCAACATGCAGGTGGGCGTGCTGCTGATCGCCGCCGCCCTGGCGGGCACGGTCTTGCGCCCCTGGCTGTAGATCCGTGGACACAGACGGCGGGCCGCGGGCGATTCCGGACCGCCTGGCGCCGGTCCGGCGTTGCG
>CBFGXR010000354.1:0-2611 GCA_965652675.1 uncultured Castellaniella sp. | reverse complement strand
GACGGCCTGCCGAGCACCGAAGCCGATGCGCTGCGGCGACAGCAGACGGGGGCCGCATGAGCCGCTGGCGTCCACCCTCACCCGGCTCCACGGCCATCATCACCCGCGCCGGTTTCGAGAACAACATCGAGGTCTGCGTGCGCTACCTGGCCGCGTGGCTGGCGGGCAACGGCTGCGTCCCGATCCACTGGCTGATGGAGGACGCGGCGACCGCGGAGATCTGCCGCACCCAGCTGTGGCAGTGGCTGAGGTTCGAAGCCTCGCTCGACGACGGGCGCAGGCTGACCCGCGACCTGCTCGAGGCATGGTTCGCGGATGAAGTCGGGCGAGGTGCGTGACAGGATGACCTGCTGGCCGCGCGCGGCGTGATCGACCTTCAGGACGTAGGCGCGCACGCGGTCGCCGGCGCGGATGTTTTCCTTGGGGATCATCTCGGTGCGCGGCAGGCGGGCCTCGACCTTGCCGATCTCGATGATGCCGTCGCCCTTGTCCAGGCGCTTGACCGTGCCGGACACGATGGTCTCGCCCCGGTCCAGGAAGTCGTTGAGCACCTGCTCGCGCTCGGCATCGCGGATCCGCTGGAGGATGGCCTGCTTGGCGGCCTGCGCGCCGATGCGGCCGAATTCGATGGGTTCGAGGGGTTCCTCGATGTATTCGCCGATCTCGATGCCCGGCACGATGTCCTGGGCGTCGGTATAGAGTTCCTGGGCGTCGGGTTCCTGCAGGCCGGCCTCGTCGGGCACGACCAGCCAGCGGCGGAAACCTTCGTGTTCGCCGGTCAGGCGATCGATGGCCACGCGGATGTCCACGTCTTCCTTGAACCGCTTTTTCATGGCCGAGGCCAGCGCGTTTTCGAGAGCGCCGAACACGACATCGCGCTCGACGTTTTTTTCACGCGCCAGGGCGTCGACCAACAGCAGAATTTCGCGACTCATCGCTTCTTACCCTTGAAATCGAGGACGGGGTCCAGCCGGGCCCGATCCACATCGTCAAAAGAAAACGGCAGCGTCCGCGGCTGGCCGGACTGGTCTTCCCAGTCCAGGCTGAACGCGGGCGACTCATCCCCGCTGGCCCGCAGGATGCCGGTGAAGGTCTTGCGGGATTCGACCGGCTCGTGCAGGCGCAGTTCGATGCGCTCGCCGGCGAAGCGGACGAAGTCCGCCGGGCGGCGCAGGGGCCGGTCCACGCCGGGGGAGCTGACCTCCAGGCGCTTGTAGTCGATGTTTTCGACTTCGAACACATGCGACAACTGGCGGGAAACCTGTTCGCAGTCCTCGATGCGCACCCCTTCGGGACGATCGATCACCACACGCAAAAGCCCCAGGGGCGCGCGTTCCACATCGACCAGTTCCACATCGAAACCCAGCAGGGCCTGCTGGGCGACCGTCAAGATATCCGCCATAAAATCCAAAAAAAAGGGGCTGTCCCGCAGCCCTTTGTTCGCCCCGGGAAACCCGAAGCCCGTTCAGGAACCGCCGACGGCCCGCCCGTGCCGGCCCGCGATGCGCCTGGCGCATGCGATGCCGGGACTCCGCATGCGCGAAAACACGGCGCGATGCGAACGGCAAACCCCCGGTGGACACAGCACAAAGGTGCTGTAAAGCCTTACATTATAACAGCATTTCTTTGCCTAAAGACCATTTTCCGTCAAACCCCGGCGCATGACCGGGGTGATCCACGACGGTCAGCGGCTACGGCCCAGAAAACCCAGGCGGGACTCGTGCGCATGGGCGCCGCGGGGCTGATGTTCACCCCCGCCGCCGCCACCGCCGCCCGCCTGCTTGCGAGGCGCCTTGTTGCCCGGCTTGCGGCCGGACTTCTGGGCGGCGGCCTTGGGCGGACGCGCCGCCGCGGGCGACCCGTCGGCATGAGGCTGCCCCGCCCCGCCCTGGGCGGACTTGCCGGGTTTGCCGGCGCCGGGCTTGCCGGAGCGGGCCGGTTTGCCCGAGGGTTTCCCCGTCGGCTTGCCGGCGGCCTTGCCCGGTTTGCCCGGCCGGGCCGGCCGGTTCGACGCGGGCCGGCCTTCGGCATGCCCATCCTGGGCCTCGAAGCCCCGGGGCTGTCCATGAGTCTGGGGTTTGGCCGGCTTGCGGCCGTGCCTGGCGGCCTGGCGGGGCTTGCCGCCTTCCGATTTGCCACCATCCGGATGGCCGTTGGCCAGCCCGCCGCTGATCAGCAGCCCGGTCGTGAACGGATCGATGCCGCCCTTGCGGCCGCCCGACACCTTTCCCCGGCGGTTCAGGCGCGCGCCGTTCTGGCCGTTCTGCCCCGGCGTGCCGAAACCCGGCGGCAGGGCGCTGGCATGCGACAGCGGCTGGCGCTCGGCCTGGCTGTCGTCCTCGTCGCCGCCGCGCAGCAGGCCCAGCTGGACCATCAGCGCCCCGACCAGGTCGGCGTCCAGTTCGTCCCAGCGACCCCGGCGCAGATTGGAGGGCAGCATCACGTCGCCGAACCGGGTGCGGATCAGGCGGCTGACGGTCACCCCCGCCGCCTGGAACATGCGCCGCACCTCGCGGTTGCGGCCCTCGCTGAGCGTGACCCGGTACCAGCGGTTGCTGCCTTCACCGCCGATATAGTCCAGCGAATTGAATTGCGCCGGCCCGTCTTCCAT
>CBFGXR010000353.1:0-2618 GCA_965652675.1 uncultured Castellaniella sp. | reverse complement strand
GTCGGCGTGTTCGGACGGTAGCAATGCGGCAACGTCAGGACCGGGTTCCTGGACATAGAGGGGGACGGGGGGCTTGAGCAGGGGGAACATCACACGAACGGGAGTGGATGTAGGTCAGTCGTCACGATGAAGTCCGCTGAAAAAGGCCTGCAACTTTTCGAGTTTTAACACGCCGGCATTCTTGGTCACCATCGGTATTATCCATGAGACCCGGCCCATTCGCGGCACAGCCCATCCGCCCGGCAGGGATAAGCCCGGACGAGGCACAGTCCCTTGCGGACGGTTCCTCGCCTGGCGCATCCGGGCGGCATGCAGGCCGCGAGGTGGGGAGGCCAGTGTCCTGGCGCCGACGGTCAGGGCGCCTCGCCGAAGTATTCCTTGAACCGATGGCCCAGTTTGCGGGCCTTGGTGCGCAGATACTGCTCGTTGTAGGGATTGCGGTTGACCTGCAGCGGAATGCGCTCGGCGACCGTGATGCCCAGATCCGCCAGCACCCGTTCCTTGCGCGGATTGTTGGTCATCAGGCGCACGGCGCGAATGCCGAAATGATCCAGCATGGGCAGGCACAGGTCGTAGCGCCGCAGGTCGGCCGGGAAGCCCAGGCGTTCGTTGGCCTCGACCGTGTCGGCGCCCTCGTCCTGCAGCTGGTAGGCGCGGATCTTGTTCAGCAGCCCGATGCCCCGGCCTTCCTGGCGCAGGTACAGGACGATGCCCCGGCCCTCTTCGGCGATGCGCTGCAGGGCGGCCTCCAGCTGGGCGCCGCAATCGCAGCGCTGGCTGAACAGGGCGTCGCCCGTCAGGCATTCGGAATGGATGCGCGCCAGCACCGGCTCGTCCCCGAATGGTTCGCCCAGCGTCAGGGCCACGTGTTCCTTGCCTGTGGCGGGCTCGGCGAAGGCGTGGATCCGGAAGACCGCCCAGGGCATGGGCAGCTGGCTGGAAGCGACATACTGGAGGATGCCGCCGTCCGCGGCGGGCGCGGCACCGGAAGGGGTGGACATGGGGAACGCGTCGTGAAGGGAATGAAACGGGCTATAGAGTAACACCCCGGCCGCGCGCGGCGGCACGGTACCGGCCCGGCGTAATGCCGGTGGCGCGCAGGAACGCGCGGCTGAAATGGCTGGCGTTGCCGAAGCCGCACAGCGCGGCCACCCCGGCCAGGTCTTCCCGGGAACGGGCCAGCAGCGCGCGCGCATGCGCCAGCCGGCGCGCCAGCACCCAGGCATGGGGCGGTTCGCCGAACGAGACGCGGAACATGCGCGCGAAATGATAGGTGGACAGGGCCGCCACGCCCGCCAGTTCGTCCAGCGTCAGGGCCTCGTCCAGATGCGCGTCGATGTAGTCCCGCACCCGGCGCCGCACGGCCGGTGCCAGCCCGCCCGAGCCGGCGGCCTCGCCGGAACGGCCGGTGTCCTGCGCCAGCAGATGGTGCAGCACGGCCTCGGCGGCGCCGCTGGCGGCCAGCCGCCCGGCCGGCGCGCCCCAGTCCGCGGCCAGCAGCGCGCGGCATGCCTGTTCCAGGAACGGATCCCGGATGTAGGTGCGATCGCGCAGCGCCAGTTCGCGGGGCTCGCGGTCCAGCCGCATGACGGCCTCGCGCGCCAAGCACCGGGGCGCGATGTACAGATGCAGGAAACGCACGTCCTCGTTCATGCTCCAGCGCGAACGATGCCGGTCGGGCAGCACGCAGAATTTGCCCGCCCCGCCGCGCAGATCGCGATGGCCCAGGCGAAAGCAGGTCTCGCCGCCGCGCAGGTACAGCGACAGGGTATGGTGGCCGGGCATGTCGTAGTCGATCAGGCCGCTGCCGACGCGCTGGTCGCGGGTCCACTGGGCCGCGGCCAGGCCCTCGCCCAGCGTGGCGGCGCGATCCAGCTGGACGCGGGCGTTCCGCAGTCTGTGGAACAGGGTGAAATCGGACGGATCCGAGGCGAACGCGTTCATGATCCGCCCATCGTACGCCAGGCGGTGGTGCCGGGCGCGGCGCCCGCCCTCCCCGACCGGAAAATGCGCAAGAAACGGCAATCGGAAGGCCGGCGGCGCGACTAGACTACGACCCTCCAGGGGACCGCGCGCCCGCGCCCCGTCCGACGACGACCGCCATCATGAACGCATTCCTGTATCTGCTGACCGTACTGATCTGGGGCACCACCTGGATCGCCATCAAGCTGCAACTGGGGGTGGTCGCCATCCCGGTGTCGATCTTCTACCGCTTCGGGCTGGCCTCGGCGATCCTGCTGGCCGCCCTGATCGCGCTGGGCCGCCTGCAGCGGCTGGACCGGCGCGGCCATGCGCTGTGCCTGGGCCAGGGCCTGTGCCTGTTCTGCCTGAACTTCCTGTGCTTCTACAGCGCCACGCAGTGGATCTCCAGCGGCCTGGTGTCGGTGGTGTTCTCGGCTTCCACCCTGTGGAACGCGCTGAACGCGCGCCTGTGGTTCGGCACGCGCATCGCGCCGCGCGTCGTGCTGGGCGGCGTCTTCGGCCTGGCCGGCCTGGCGCTGCTGTTCCAGCCCGAACTGGCCGGCCAGCCCGCCTCCCATGAAACGCTGCTGGGCCTGGGACTGGCGCTGCTGGGCACGCTGTGCTTTTCCACCGGCAACATGCTGTCTTCGATCCAG
>CBFGXR010000352.1:0-2619 GCA_965652675.1 uncultured Castellaniella sp. | reverse complement strand
GATGCCGTCGAAGGGGCCGTATTCGCACATGATGTGCGCGGTGGAGGTTTTTCATGATGTCGTCCCGGAGTTGAGTGGAAGGGGTGTCTTCATCCTATTCGTCCGCCGGCGGGATGGGGAGTAACAAAGTTGTCGTGAACCCGGGCAGGGTCGGCGCCAGCCAGCGGCGGGCGGGCCCCCGGCCGAAGGATTGCGCCTTGCCGGCGGCTTCCAGCGCGTCCAGCGCTCGCTGGGTGGTCCGCTGGCTGATGCCGAGCGCGAGGGCCAGAGACGAACTGGACCAGGCTTCGCCGTCCGCCAGCAGAGCGAGCAGCGCCGCGTGCCGTTCCTCGGCGGGCCGCGCCAGCACGACGATGCCGCCGGTGCCGCGCGGCGCCAGCGCGTAGCCGCGCCGCGTGGCGCCAACCGTGGCCAGGGGCTGAAGCGCTTGGCGCAGACGGCCGATTTCGACGCGCAGGCGCGCCCGATGCGTTTCATCGGGAAATCGCATCCGGAAGGCGTGGGCGATGAGCCGTTCCCGGGGGACGTCCGCGGGCCAGGCCTGCGCCAGCAGCCGTGCCAGCGCGAACAGCGCCGGGCGTGTCGCCAGCGGCACCACCGTCCCGGTCCGGCGGACCGTGTTGTCGCAGGCATCCACGATGAGCGTGTCCGAGGCGCGCAGCGCCGCGATGCCATCGAGTCCGATCAGCGCTTCCTGGCCCTGGACGATCAGGCGCGCGGCGGGACGCCCCAGGTCGAGGATCGCCCGATCGGTTTCCATCCGCAGCCCCGGAATGCCTGATTCGATCGCGGCCTGCCGGGCCAGAGACAGGGCGGTGCGCGCGGATGCCACGTCCAGACGGCGTGCCGCAATACCCGCGGTGATGAGCAGGTGGGTCGTCCGCAGGGCCGGCGGCAGATGGGCGGGGTTCAGGCCGTCGAGGCCGCGTGTCGCTTCGTCGAGATGCCCCAGCAGCAGGGACCTCCGTGCTTCGAGATGCCGCGCGTGCACCGCGTTCACCCGGTCGCCGCGGGACTCCAGCGTGGCCAGCGCGGCGCGCGTCGCCTGCCTGGACCAGTTCAGGTCGCGCGAGGCCAGCGCGATTTCGGCCTGGGCGATGACGCATCGGGCGCGTGCGACGGGGTGCGTCGGCCCGAAGGCGCGCGCCGCCTTGCGCAGCAGGGCGCGCGCGGGGCCGAATTCACCAAGGCGGGCCATGGCGATGCCGCGCAGCGCAAGCGCCGGCGCGTCGCCGCGCAGGGCGACCCGGTTCAGCGCGCCCAGGATGTCGCCCACCATGAGCGCGCGCGCCGCTTCGGAGATGAGCGGATCCATGCGTGTCCCGCCAGATGAGCGGTTCCTCCGCCGCCCATTACAGCATATCCGTCCGCGCCGCCGCGTATGCTACAACGTGAGGGATCGCACTCCCAGGCCCTCGAAAAGGAACTCCCATGCGCGCATCCCGGCCCCGGATCGGACTGGCCCTAGGCAGCGGCTCGGCGCGCGGCTGGTCGCACATCGGCGTCATCCGCATCCTGGAAGAAGCCGGGATCGCGCCCGACATCGTCTGCGGGACCTCGATCGGTGCGCTGGTCGGCGCGGCCTATGCGGACGGGCAGCTGGAAAAATTCGAGACCTGGGTGCGTGGCCTGACCTGGCAGGGCGTGGTGGGCCTGCTGGACTTCGCCGTCAGCGGCGGCCTGATCCACGGCGAAAAGCTGTTTTCCTTCCTGCGCTCGCATCTGGACGACAAGACCATCGACAGCCTGCCCAGGGCCTATGGCGCGGTCGCCACCGAACTGGCCACGGGGCGGGAAATCTGGCTGCGCGAGGGCTCGGTCATCGACGCCGTGCGCGCCTCGGCCGCCCTGCCGGGCCTGTTCACGCCGGCGCGGCGTGAATCTCGCCTGCTGGTCGACGGCGCGCTGGTGAATCCGGTGCCCGTGTCGCTGTGCCGCGCGATGGGGGCGGACCTCGTCATCGCGGTGGACCTGAATTCGGACCTGATCGGGCGGCACTTTCCGTCGGACGAGGTGCTCGACGAGCCGCCGCCCCCCGAGACGCCGCCGCCCGGCGCCCTGGCCTCGGTGCTGAGTCGGTTGCCGCTGGGATTCGGGAGCGGCAAGGGCGCGGCACCGGAAGCGCCGGGCATGCCGTCGATTTTCGACGTGCTGAGCATGAGCCTGAACATCATGCAGGTGCGCATCACGCGCAGCCGCCTCGCGGGCGAGCCGGCGGACGTGCTGATCCGGCCCCGGCTGGCGGATTTCGCCCTGATGGATTATCACCGCGCGGCGAGCGCGATCGACGAGGGCGAGCGGGCGGCGCGCCGGGCGCTGCCGGAACTGCGCGACCTGATCGGCCGGACCCGGGGCGGGCCCCCGGGCGAATCGGGCGAATAAGGCAGGCCGGTCCGTCCGCGCAGGCCGGTATCCATAGGTTACATCCGTGCCGGCCCCTTCTCATTTAGCATGATGATCTTCCATTTCTAGCGTGGGCGTTCGCCGTGAATTCGATTGCTGGTGTGCGTGTTCGTGGTCCCCTGGCGGGCGCCGGGGCCGGTGGGCTGTCGGACTGGCTGTCCGATGATCGCTGGGCCGCCGCCGTCGAGGAAACGCACGGGATCGATGCCCAGGGCG
>CBFGXR010000351.1:0-2623 GCA_965652675.1 uncultured Castellaniella sp. | reverse complement strand
CGGCGCCAGTTCCATCTATGGCAAGGAATCCGGCGGGAACAATCTGGCGGGGGACTATGAGGTCGGGATGACCATCGGTCACGGGACCGTCGACAAGCATGCCGGCGACGACTTGATCTACGGCGGCGGAAAAGACGTCGCCGGCAACAACCTGTATGGCGATTACCTGGTGTCTTCCGCCGTCGTCAGCAGCGGCGGCGATCTGGAACTGAATATCAGCGGCGGCAAGGATGCGCTGTGCGACAGCAGCGGATCCGGCAGTCAGCTCTATGGCGATTTTGTGCGGATCGGCGCCGTCCAGGCGTTCGATGGCGACGTCGCGGTCCACATCAAGGGCGGCTCCGACACGATCCAGGGCGGGGATGGTGGAGGCAACGTCATCTATGGTGATCGTGTGGAAATCGGCGGTTTGCAATCCGCAAACGGGCACCAGGCCAGCGTGCACGTCGTCTTGGGGAACGATGTCATCCAGGGAGGCTCCGGCGATGATACGATCTACGGCGATCATGTGTCGGGCGCGAACCAGGCCGGCGTGACCGTCGAAGGCGGCAACGACACCCTTCGCGGCGGAGCCGGCAACGACACCCTGTGGGGCGGGTATGGCGACGACACTTTCGTCTGGAAACTGGGTGATCAGGGCACCACAGGAAATGCCGCCGTGGATACGATCAAGGACTTTGGCACAGGCATCGATCACCTGGGCCAGGATACGCTCAATCTCAGCGACCTCCTCAAGGGCCATGCGCAAGGCAGCGACCTGACGGAGTACCTGGACATCCAGGGTGACGGCCATGCCACCATCATCGACGTGAAGGTCAACGCCGACGGCTCGGTCGCCGATCATGTAACGCAGCGGATCGTCATCGACAACGTCGATCTGACGGCCGGCCACGCAAACCTGAACACGCCTGAAGGTCAGGCCGATCTGATCAACAGCCTGATCCAGCAGGGCAAGTTGAACGTGGATCACCACTGAGCCGTGTCTTCACGAATATTCCGCCCGTGCCCCGGATGTGCCTGGGCGCGGGCGTCCGCTTTTTGGATGGGCGGAAAATACCCACGAGATCTTTCCATCCGTCCGTAGATTCCAGTCTGGCGGGGTCCGCAGGGCATCCTCAGAATGAGGCTTCCTCGTCAGGAAGCCCGCCATGCCCGATCCGAATCGTCCCTTTGACGCCGCCGCGCCGCAGGCCCCGGGCGATGCCGCGCCTGGCTCGGACACGGAACAGTCGCCATCGCAGGCGGACACGTCATCCGCCCAGGTAGTTCCGGTCAAGGATGACCAGGACAGTCCCTGGAAAGACGCCCTGGAACTCTTCTTCCGCCAGGCCATCGAACTGCTGGCCCCGAGCCTGCATGCGGAAATCGACTGGTCGGTCGCCCCGGACTTCCTCGACAAGGAACTGCAGGCCATCGCCATTCCGGGCAAGCAAGGCCGCCGTTTCGTGGACAAGCTGGTGCGGGTACGCCTGTTGGCCGGCACCGACGCCTGGTTGCTGATCCACGTCGAGGTCGAGCGCCGCCTACGGGGCCGCCAGGCCCTGCGGCTGTTCTCCTGGCGGATGTATGAATACCGCCACCGCATCCAGGTGCGCATCATGCGGCAACGACAACTGGACCTGCCGCCCACCGTCTACAGCCTGGGCATTCTGCTGGAAAGCAGAGGGATCGGCGACCACCTGATCCACACCGACGAGCACCGGGGCCAAGGGGTCCGATTCACCTTTCCTGTCGTAGAATTGGAAAGTTGGCGGGACCGCTGGGGCGAACTGGAAGCCCTGGCGCCGGGCAATCCCTTCGCGGTGGTGATCATGGCGCAATTGCAGGCCAATCGCTACCGGGACAAGCGCATGCGGCTGGGACCGAAGTTCGAGCTGGTCCGGGCGCTGCGGCGCTATGGCTACGCCCCTGATGTGGCGGGGCAGGTCTACCGCCTGATCGAATGGATGATTGCGCTGCCCAAAGACCTGGAACCGGAATACCTGCGGGCGGTTGATGCCCTGTCGGAGGAAAACAAGATGACGTACGTTACGCTGCTCGAACGCGAGTACACCAAGCGGGGCCGTCTGGAGGGTCTTGCCGAGGGCCGCGTCGAAGGCCGCACCGAAGGCCAGGCCGACTTGCTGCTGCGCTTGGTCCAACGCCGCTTCGGCCGGGTGGATGCCAAAACCACGCAACGCATTCAGGCCGCCCGGTTAGAGGACCTGGAAACCTGGTCGCTGAATTTCGTCGACGCCACCACGCTGGACGACGTGTTCCGCGACTGATCGATTCGTGCGGCTCGTCCACAAGGGCGATGCAGGCCGCAAGGCGGACAATCAGCAGCCGCCAGCCTGCGCAGCGCGAGGTCCGCGCGAGACCTTTTCATCCGTTCGTATTTCCCAGACTGGCGGGGTTCGCGGGGCATCCCCAGAATGAGGCTTCCCGAATCCGGAAGTCCGCCATGTCCGATCCGAATCGTCCCTTTGACGCCGCCGCGCCGCAGGCCCCGGGCGACGCCGCGCCTGGCTCGGACCAGCCTCAGCCCACGACGAAGGCCGACGACCACGACAGCCCCTGGAAGGACGCCCTGGAAATCTTCTTCCGCCAGGCCATCGAACTGCTGACCTCTGATCTGCACACC
>CBFGXR010000350.1:0-2631 GCA_965652675.1 uncultured Castellaniella sp. | reverse complement strand
CGCTGCAGATCGATCCCGCGGGCTTGGTATGGGCCGGCCTGGAACGGCAAGGTCCAGGGCATCGGCGGAGAACGGCCGGACTTCGGCGAGACCGGCGTGGCGCCGTTCGCCATCCGGCTCGACCCGCAGACCCCCTACCGCTGCGCCCTGAACCTGATCCTGCGACGCGTGCACGCACGGCTGGGCGACGGACGCCTGGTGGCCGTCGTCCATCGCGTCGTCCACGGAGGCAGCAAGTATTTCGCGCCGGTGCGCATCGACGCCGGCGTCCTGGAGGACCTGCGCGGCTACATCCCCCTGGCGCCGCTGCACCAGCCCTTCGCCCTGGAGGCCATCGACATCCTGCTGCGCGAACGGCCCGGCCTGCCCCAGATCGCCTGCTTCGACACCGCCTTCCACCATACCGTCCCGCAGGTCGAGCAGATGCTGCCGCTGCCCTACGACGCCTGGGAACGCGGCCTGCGACGCTACGGCTTTCATGGCCTTTCGTATGAATACTTGTCCATCGCCCTGCCTGAACGCCACGGCGACCAGGCGCGCGGACGCGTCATCGCCGCCCACCTGGGTAGCGGTGCCAGCCTGTGCGCCATGCGCGATCTTCGCAGCCAGGCCACCACCATGGGGTTTTCCGCCCTGGATGGCCTGATGATGGGCACCCGTACCGGCTCGCTGGACCCGGGCGCCGTCCTGTATCTGATGGAGATCGAACGGCTCAGCCTGGAAGAAGTCGGCCGCATCCTGTATCACGAATCGGGACTGAAGGGCGTTTCGGGCATCTCGCCCGATCCGCGCGACCTGCTGGCCGTCGAGGCTCGCGAGCCTCGCGCGCGGCTGGCCCTGGCGCTTTATGTGCGCCGCATCGTGCGCGAGATCGGGGCGCTGGCGGCCGTGCTGGGCGGACTGGACATGCTGGTGTTCACGGCCGGGATCGGTGAACACAGCGTCGAGCTGCGGCGGCGGATCTGCGAAGCGCTGGACTGGCTGGGGATGGCATTGGACCCGGAGGCCAACGCGGCTCAGGCCACGACGCTGTCGACGCCCGGCAGCGCCGTGCGGATCGCCATGGAGCCCACGAACGAGGAATGGATCGCGGCCCGGCACGCCCTTGACCTGCTCGCCCCGCCATCCAGTCAAGGACAATCGATCCGGCCCGCATGATAAGATAGTAATCAATTACTTTCTTTCGGGGAACGGAATGCCCAGATCCTCGCCGAAATACCTGCCGGCGGACGAACGGCGGGCGGCCACCGTGCAGGCGGCCATCGCACTGGCCGCGGACCGCAATCCGGCCGACATCACGACGGCCGCCATCGCCGATCACATGCAGCTCACCCAGGGCGCATTGTTCCGTCATTTCCCGAACAAGGAGGCCATCTGGGACGCGGTGATGGCTCATGCCGAAAAAACGCTGCTGGCGCGCGTCGATGCGGCCATCGCCCGGTCGGACGGACCGCTGGCGGCGCTGGAGGCCATGTTCCAGGCCCATGTGGATTTCATCGTCGCCCACCCGGGCATACCGCGCATCCTGTTCGCCGAACTGCAGCACGATCGCACCACCCCCGCCAAAAACCGCGTGCGGGCCTTGCTGGAGCAGTACCGGGTCCGGCTGCTGGAACAGGCCCGCCGGGGCATCGCCCGGGGGGCGCTGCGGGATGCGCTGGATCTGGACGCCATGCCCGCCCTGTTCCTGGGCATGATCCAGGGTCTGGTGATCCAGGCCATGCTGGCCGGCGACATCCGGCGCATGAAAAGCCAGGCACCCGCCCTGTTCGCCCTGTTCCTGCAGGGCATCGGAGTCCGGTCATGAGGATCCCGCGCATCGATGGAAAACGCTTGCTGCTGGCCGCGCTTGCCCTGGCCCTGCTGGCGCTGTTCTTCTACGTCGCCCTGCGGTCCGGCCCGCTGGCCCGTATTCCGGTCACCACGGCACGGGTTCAGGAAGCCTCCATTCATCCGGTACGCCTGGGGATCGGCACGGTCGAGGCCCGTGAGATCCACCGGATCGGCCCGACCCTGACCGGACGGTTGCTGCGGCTGGACGTGGAAGTGGGCGACGTTGTGCGGGCCGGCCAGACGCTGGGCGAAATGGACCCGTTGGACCTCGATGACCGCATCCTGGCCCAGGCGGCGGCGCTGTCCCGCGCACACGCTCTGGCGCAGGATTCGCGCATCCGCCTGGACCGGGCCGGGATCCAGTCGCGGCGCTATGAAACGCTGCTGAAGGCAGCGGCCATCAGCGAGGAAACCGCCAGCGACAAACGCCACGAACTGAAACTGGCGCAAACCACCCTGCTGGCCACACAGCAGGACGTCGAGCGGCTGCGGGCCGAACTGGCCGCGCTGCGGGCACAGCGACGCAACCTGGCACTGATCTCGCCCATCGACGGTGTCGTTCTCACGCGCGACGCGGACCCGGGCACGACGCTGATGGCCGGGCAAGCCGTCGTCCAGGTGATCGCCCCCGGTTCGCTGTGGATCGACGCGCGCTTCGATCAGGCCGGCTCCGCAGGCCTGTCGGCGGGACTGGCAGTCAGGATCGCGCTGCGATCCCGCGGACCCGAACCGGTTGCGGGCCGGATCGCCCGCGTCGAACCGGTCGCCGACGCCATCACCGAGGAACTGCTGGCCAAG
>CBFGXR010000349.1:0-2634 GCA_965652675.1 uncultured Castellaniella sp. | reverse complement strand
ACTGCATCCGGCGCCTGCTGGACAGCCGCGCGCCCGCCGGCCCGGACGATCCGGCGGCGGACGACGGGGCGGATTGAAGTCTTCTATCCCGGCGCCCGGATGCCCGGCAGGGTCTCGAAACACGTGCGCCGCGCCTGTTCCAGAAAGGCCTGAACATAGGCGGTTTCCACGTCCTCGGTGCGGACGCCGGCCTGCAAGGTGCGCCAGATGCCCGTGCCCAGCCGGCGGATGCTCAGTCCCGGCAGATTCCTGTATTCGTCCAGCGCCCAGCTGGGCAGCGCCGCCACGCCCCGGCCGCTGGCGACCAGTTGCACGATCATGGGGGTCAGTTCCGCCGTGCGCACGGCGGCGGGTTCCACGCCGGCCGGGTCCAGGAAGGCCGTGTAGACGTCCAGCCGGGTCCGGTCGACCGGGTAGGTGATCAGGACCTGGTCGGCCAGATCCTCCGGCCGGATCCGGTCGACCGCGCCCAGCGGGCCCTGGCTGGAGACCGCCAGCACCAGTTCGTAGGCGAAGAGCGGCGTGTAATCCACCGATTCCAGCGGCTCGGGATCGGAGGTGATCACCACGTCCAGGTCGCCGCGCGCCAGGGCGGGCAGGGGGGCGAAAGAAAACGCCGCCGTCAGGTCCAGAGAGACTTCCGGCCAGTCCTTGCGGAACGCATCCAGCGTCGGCATCAGCCACTGAAAGCAGGAATGGCAGTCGATGGCGACGTGCAGCCGGCCGGCGCGGCCGGCGGCCAGGCGGCGCAATTCCTGTTCCGCCGCGCGCACGCGCGGCAGCACGTCCTCGGCCAGCGCCACCAGCCGCAGCCCCGCCGTCGTCAGGCGGGCGGGGCGGGTGCGGCGGTTCAGCAGCGGCGCCTTCAGCCGCACCTCCAGGTCGCGCAACTGGTGCGACAGGGCAGACTGGGTCAGGTGCAGGCGCTCGGCGGCTTCCTGCAGGCTGCCGCCATCGCGGATGGCCAGCAGGGTTTCCAGGTGGCGAAGTTCAATCATGAATTTCTCTCATGTTATCCGTGCAGGATTTGATTTTTTATTTTCTGTCTACCCAGGCAGAATGTCATTCATTGAATAATTTTAATGTTATCAGGATTAATCATGACGATCATTCATAATCTGGGTTTCCCCCGGATCGGCGCTGCCCGCGAACTGAAGCGTGCCCAGGAAGCCTATTGGGCCGGCAGGGCCGACCAGGACAGCCTGCTGGCCACGGGCCGCGAACTGCGGGCCCGCCACTGGGCGATCCAGGCCGAAGCCGGCGCGCAATGGGTGCCGGTCGGCGACTTCGCCTGGTACGACCACATCCTGGAATGGACCACGCTGCTGGGCGCCGTGCCGGCGCGCTTCGGCCAGGCGGACGATGCGCCGGTCGACCTGGACACCCTGTTCCGCATGGCGCGCGGCCGCGCCCCGTCGGGCACGCCGGCGGCGGCCTGCGAAATGACCAAGTGGTTCGACACCAACTATCACTACATCACCCCGGAACTCCATCCCGGCCAGACCTATCGCATCGCGCGCGAATCGCTGTTCGAGCAGGTGGCCGAGGCCCAGGCGCTGGGCCATCGCGTCCGTCCGGTGATCCCGGGCCCGCTGACCTGGCTGTGGCTGGGCAAGGGGGACGCCTACACGGGCGGCGCCGCCGACGCCGCCAAGCTGGACCTGCTGCCCGGCCTGCTGGCGGTCTATGAACAGGTGCTGCGGCGCCTGGCCGCCCAGGGCGTGGAATGGGTGCAGATCGACGAGCCTATCCTGGTGCTGGATCTGCCGCAGGCCTGGCGCGAAGCGCTGGCCGGCGTCTATGCCCGCCTGGCGGCGCAGGGGCCGAAGGTGCTGCTGGCGACCTATTTCGGCGGCGTCGAGCACAATCTGGACGTGATCCGCGCCCTGCCGGTGCAGGGGCTGCACGTGGATCTGGCGCGCGCGCCTGACCAGTCGGCGGCCGTGCTGGCCGCGCTGCGCGATGACCAGACGCTGTCCCTGGGCGTGATCGACGGCCGCAACGTCTGGCGCGCCGATCTGGATCGCATGCATGAACAGGTCCGCGCGGCGGCCGACCGCCTGGGCGATCGCCTGTGGCTGGCGCCCTCGTGCTCGCTGTTGCACGTCCCCATCGACCTGGGCCTGGAAATCGCCCTGGACAAGGATCTGCGTGGCTGGCTGTCCTTCGCCGTGCAGAAGCTTGACGAACTGCGCCTGCTGCGGACCCTGGTGGACGGCGACGCCGATGCCGAGGATCGGCAGGCGCTGGCGGCCGCCCGCCAGGCCGTGCATGCCCGCGCCGCGTCCAGCCGCATCCATCGCAAGGATGTGGCCGAGCGCCTGGCGGCCTCGGGCTCGGTGCGCCGCGATCGTGCGCCGTTCGATCGGCGCATCGCCGCCCAGCAGCGGCGCCTGGGCCTGCCGCGCTATCCCACGACGACCATCGGCTCCTTCCCGCAGACGCCGGAAATCCGCGCGCTGCGCCGCGACTGGCGCGCCGGGACGCTGGGGGACGCCGCCTACGAAAAGGCGATCCGCGAGGAAATCGAGCGCGTCGTGTGCTTCCAGGAGGAAATCGGCCTGGACGTGCTGGTGCATGGCGAACCCGAACGCAACGACATGGTGGAATATTTCGGCGAGCTGCTGGCCGGCT
>CBFGXR010000348.1:0-2639 GCA_965652675.1 uncultured Castellaniella sp. | reverse complement strand
AGCACGCTGGGCCGCAACAACAACGCACGCCCGATCTCGAGCTGCTTCTGTTCGCCGCCCGACAGGGTCGATGCCTGCGAATGCAGCCGCTCCTTGAGCCGGGGGAAACGATCCAGGACCTCCGGGATGCGCTCGTGCGTGGTCTTCATGCCCAGCGTGATGCCGCCCAGTTCCAGGTTCTGGAACACCGTGAGCTGGCCGAACAGGTTGCGCCCCTGCGGCACGAAGGCGATGCCGCGCGCGAGCAGTTCGCGCGCGCTCGCGCGGGTGATGTCCTCGCCATGCAGCAGGATCCTGCCCTGACGCACCTTGAGCAGCCCGAACAAGGTCTTGAGCACGGTGGACTTGCCCGCCCCGTTGGGCCCCAGCAGCAGGGTGATCGCGCTCTGGCGAGCCTGGAAGGACAGCTCGTTGAGGATCATGAAATCCTTGTAGCCGGCCACGACGCCCTGGAATTCGATTGCGATGTCGGACATGCCGTCAGCTCCCCAGATAGGCGTCGAGCACGCGCTTGTTGGCGCGCACTTCGGCGGGCGTGCCCACCATCATCACCTCGCCCTCGACCATCACCAGGATGCGATGGCAGAGGTCCATGACGAAATCCATGTTGTGCTCGATCACGACGAACGAACTTTTCCGGTCGCGGTTCAGCGCCTTGAGCATCCGCGAGATGCCGCTCACCAGCCGGGGGTTGACCCCCGCGCACGGCTCGTCGAGCAGCACCAGGGAGGGCTCGCTCATGAAGGCCATGGCGATGTCGACCAGCTTCTGTTGCCCATAGCTGAGCGAACCCGCCAGTTTGTGCCGGACGTGGGCGATGTTGAAGAAGTCGATCAGATGATCGGCCTTGCCGCCCAGGCCCGAGTCGGTCGGCGCGAACAGGCGGCTCAGCATGGTGCCCCGGTGTTCCTGCGCCGCCACGATCAGGTTGTCGCGCACGGTCATGTTGCCGAAGACCTGCAGGGTCTGGAACGTGCGCCCCACGCCCTGCATGCTGAGCTGCTGCGGATTGAGATGCGTGATCTCCTTGCCGTCGAGGAAGATCTGGCCCTCGTCGGGCCGGATCTGCCCGAGCATGCTGTTGAACATGGTGGTCTTGCCCGAGCCGTTGGGCCCGATGACGCCGAAGATCTCGCCGGGCATGACCTCGAAGGACACGCCTCGCACGGCCTGGATGGCGCCATAGGATTTCTTGAGCGACTTGACGCTGAGTATCGGGTTCATGCGCCTCTCCTTGCCTGCGCGGCCGCCGACAGGCGCGTCGCCTCATGCGCCCTGGCCTCGCGGCGCGCGGCCAGGGCCTGGCGCAGCGACAGCAACCCGCCCGGCAGCCAGATCATCAACAACACGACCACGCCGCCGAACAGCAGCAGATACCAGCCCTCGGTGAACCGCAGCCACTCGGGCGCGAACACGCCGATGAACGAGCCCAGCACCGGTCCGAGCAGATAGCCCGGCCCGCCGAGGATCACCATCAGGAACATCAGGATGGAGATCTGCACGTCGAAGGGCGCCGGATCGATGAACTGCACCAGCGAGGCGAACAGCGAGCCGGCCACCCCGGCATACACGCCGCCGATGGCAAAGGCCAGCAGCGTGTAGCGCTGGATGTTGACCCCCAGGCTCTCGGCGCGGATCGGATTGTCGCGCAGCGCCGTGAAGGCCTTGCCCCAGGGCGAATGGATCAGCCACCACAGCAGCAGGAAGGCGATCGCGGCGAAGACCAGCACGAAATAGTAGTACGGGATCGCCCCCTTGAAGACATAGCCGAACAGGCTCGGCCGCTCGATGCCCGAGATGCCGAAGGTGCCGCCCGTCAGCCACTCCTCGTTCTTGAGGACGAGCACGATGATTTCGTTCAGGCCCAGGGTGGCGAAGGCCAGATAGTGCATCTGCACGCGCAGGGCTGGAAAGCCCACCAGCAGGCCGAGCACGAAGCACAGCACCATGCCCACCAGCATGGCCGCCCAGAAATTGACGCCCGCCTGCATCAGGATGGCCGAAGAATAGGCGCCGATTCCGAAAAAGGCGGCATGGCCCAGGGCCTTCAGGCCGGCGTAGCCGACGATCAGGTTCAGCCCCAGGTTGGCGATGACATAGACCAGCCAGTACGTCAGCAGATAGACGCCGTAGGTCTTGAAGAGATGCGGCGCGACGATCAGCGCCACGAGGCTCAGCATGCCCAGGATCAGATTGATTTTCCTCATGGCCGCCCCCTCAGACCTTGCGCTCTGTGGGCGCGCCCAGCAGACCGTTGGGTTTGAACAGGATCACCAGCATGAACAACGCCAGCGCCGCGCCGTCCTTGTAGGCCGAGGACACGTAGGCGCCGAGCAGGTTCTCGCTCACGCCGATGATGACGCCGCCCAGCAGCGCGCCGCGTGAATTGTTGAACCCGCCGATGATGGCCGCGAGAAAGGCCTTGAGGCCCAGGGTGATCCCCATGTCGAACTTGGCCAGGTACAGCGGCGTCACCAGCAGGGCCGCCAACGTGGCCAGCATGGCGTTGATCGCGAAGGTGTAGAAGATCATGCGGTTGACCCGGATCCCCAGCACCTCGGCCGATTCGGTGTTCTGGGCCACGGCCTGCATGGCGCGGCCGGTGACCGTGCGCTGCAGAAAAGCCTGCAGGCCCAGGA
>CBFGXR010000347.1:0-2640 GCA_965652675.1 uncultured Castellaniella sp. | reverse complement strand
ATGCTGAGGAGCAGGGTGTGCATGGTTCGGCCTCCGGCATCGGCACCAGCCCCAGGCGATCGAACAGCCGGGCGTCGGCCTGCGCCTGCGGGTTCGGCGTGGTCAGCAGACGCTCGCCGTGGAAGATCGAGTTGGCGCCCGCCATGAAGCACAGGGCCTGGGTGCTGTCGTGCATGCTCTCGCGGCCCGCCGACAGCCGCACCACGGCGCGGGGCATGACGATGCGGGTGACCGCGATGGTGCGCACGAACTCGATGGGGTCCAGGTCGGGCGCGTCGGCCAGCGGCGTGCCCGGCGCCTTCACCAGCTGGTTGACGGGCACGGATTCCGGGTAGGGGTCCAGGCCGGCCAGGGCGGCGATCAGGCCGGCGCGGATCTCGCGCGATTCCCCCATGCCGACGATACCGCCGCAGCAGACCTTCAGGCCGGCGCCGCGCACGCGCTGCAGCGTGTCCAGCCGGTCCTGGAACGTGCGGGTGCGGATGATCTCGCCGTAGTGTTCCGGCGCGGTGTCCAGGTTGTGGTTGTAGTAGTCCAGGCCGGCGGCTTTCAGGCGTTCGGCCTGGCCGTCCTTCAGCATGCCCAGGGTGACGCAGGTCTCCAGGCCCAGCGCCTTCACGGCCTGCACATGTTCGATCACCTGATCCAGCTGGCGTTCGGTCGGCGAGCGCCAGGCGGCCCCCATGCAGAAGCGCTGCGCGCCCGCGTCCCGGGCCTTGCGCGCCGCCGCCAGCACCTGGTCCAGCGGCATCAGCGGGGCGGCCTCCACCTCGGTGTGATAGCGCGAGGACTGCGGGCAGTAGGCGCAATCCTCGGGACAGGCGCCAGTCTTGATCGACAGCAGGCTGGATTGCTGGACGGCGTTGGCCGGGTGGTGCGCCCGATGCACGGTCTGGGCCCGCAGCAGCAGGTCGTTGAAGGGCAGGGCGAACAGGTCCAGGATATCCTGGACCGGCCAGGCGGGCGCCAGGGTTTCTTGACGGACGCGGGCATGCATGGCGGGCTCCGGAATGAAAACAGCCCGGATCGTAGGCGCTGCGGCGGCGGTCCGGCAAGCGCGAACGTCCCGCGATCGAGGCGGAAATTGACGGTGATAGGACGATCTTGGCGCGTACTCCGGAACAGGGATGCGCGCGGGCCGGGCTTCGGGCGTGATCTTTGCCCGGGCGCGGAGATGTAAAGAGTTGTGATCCTGGGGCCGCCGCCGCGGATTGCACGGGGGGCGAAAATAAAAAAATCCGGCTTCATTTCAAAAAAATCCGCCTCGACTTGCACACGCAAAAAAACTCGTGCATAATCTCGTTTCTTCGTTAACGAAGACCTTGTTTGGGGGTATAGCTCAGCTGGGAGAGCGCTTGCATGGCATGCAAGAGGTCAGCGGTTCGATCCCGCTTACCTCCACCAAACTTTCGTTGTCGAATGTCCTGTCCCCTTCGTCTAGAGGCCTAGGACATCACCCTTTCACGGTGAGTACAGGGGTTCGAATCCCCTAGGGGACGCCAGGATTTTCTGGCACCGCTGCGGAGCGGTAGTTCAGTTGGTTAGAATACCGGCCTGTCACGCCGGGGGTCGCGGGTTCGAGCCCCGTCCGCTCCGCCAAGGAATTCAAGCAAAGCCCTGCCGGCAATCGCCGCCAGGGCTTTTGTTTTTCCCCGTCCCGATTCCCTTCCCGTAAAACTGGTCTGACCGCACGGACTCAAAACCCCGATATCCGCCTGTGGATTCCGGTTGTTAGCGTGTTGTTCTTTTCCACGCATCCAGTAACATGCCATGGGGTGGCGACCCTGGCCGCGCATCGGCCCGCCGTCGCCGTCGTTCATCTCACAGGGAAGGCATGAGCCCTCATACATCGCGCGTGGTCTGGCCGGCGTCCCGGAGCGCTTTCGGGCCGGGGACGGCGGCCGCCGTCTTTTTCCTGCTCATGCTGGTCTTCGTGCTGGGCAATGCCGCCGTCGTGCATTCCCTGCTGTCGCGTTATGAAAGCGCGCTCGATCAGGCCGTCACCCTGGACCGCATGCGCGCCGCCAGCCAGCAACTGGCGGTCCGGGCGATGCGCCTGTCGGACGGCGCCCTGGTGCAGGCCGGCCAGCTCAGCCAGGAAATGGATCTCATGGACCGCGCCCTGCAGGCCCTGGATCAGGGCGGCGTCATCGACGGCCGCGAGATCCCCGCCCTGGAGCCATCGGCCGTGCGTGACTTCCTGCCCCGGATCCGTCGGGACTGGGCCACCCTGCGCGGCCGGCTGCAGACCGTGCTGCTGGGCACCTACGTACGCGACGATCGCACGGCCGAGGCGCAGGAACTGCCCCAGGTCGTCCAGCGCCAGTGGGTGGCCGACGATGCCGAAACCCTGCTCGGCACGCTGGACGCCTGCGCCGATGTCCTGATGCCGCTGCTGCGCCAGAGCAAGGATCGCGCGCTGCTGGTGAGCGGCGGGCTGGCGCTGCTGGACCTGGCCCTGCTGCTGGTCCTGTACCTGTTGCTGCGCCGCCATCTGGTCCGCCCGCTGCGCGAACTGCGGATCGCGTGCCGCGAACTGGTCCGGGGGCATTACGACGCCCGGATCGGCTACCGGGGGCGGGGCGAGCTCGGCCAGGTGGCCCGGGATTTCAACGACGGCATCCGGCAGGAAGGGCAGCA
>CBFGXR010000346.1:0-2646 GCA_965652675.1 uncultured Castellaniella sp. | reverse complement strand
TGTCGGAATTGACCGGCGTCGGCCATGTGTCGGTGCAGGGCGGGCTGAAGCCCGGCTGAAGCCCGCCCTGCATCCTCAATCGTTCTTCACGGCATAGAACGACGCCACCACGCCCGCGGGTGCGACGCCGCTGTCCTTGCCGTCGCCGGCCGGATGCGGCAGCAGGGCCAGCGGACCGGTGCGGGTGAAGCGTTCGAAGGCGCGGCCCGGCACCGGGGCGGCGGCCCGCACGGTCGCCAGGACGGCGTGCTGGCCGTATTCGCGCCGCAGGCCCTGGGGCCGGGCGCCGTCGGACAGCAGTGCGAGGCGCGCGTCGCGCGGCCCGTCCGCCAGCCGCAGCTGGACGGGCGAGCCCGCCAGGGGCCGTTGCGGCCGTTCCGGCAGCAGGGCGACGCCGGCGCGGCGCACGGCGGCGTACAGCGTGTCGAGCAGGTCGTCGTAGGCCACCACGCAGCCCAGCCGGGGGCACGTCCAGTTCGGCCTGGTCGATCAGCGTGCGGCCCAGGTGCCCGGCCTGGGACACGTGCACGGTCAGGATGTCGGCGGCGCGCGCCGGCCAGGCGCCCAGGGTTTCCAGGAAGCGGCGGCTGCCGTGGTTCAGGGCCAGGGCGCGCGGGTCGATGGCCTGGCCGGCCGGGCGCGGCGCGGGCTCGGGCCCGATCAGGGCGATGCGCGCGGGGTCCGGGGCCGCGACCGACAGGTCGAGGGCCAGGGCGCAGCCGACCGGGCCGGATCCCAGGATGGCGATGTCGTAGGTCGGAGTAGCCATGGATGCTCGAACGGCGAAAACGGCCATTTTAGAATGCTTTAAACTAGCCCGGTTACCCTCGTCATGGATGAATCGGCCCGTCATGGATGTGCTGGACTGGTTGCGGCCTTGGGAATTTTCGCCCGCCCTGGTGCTGGCCTTCGTGGCTTCGGCGTGGCTGTTTCTGCGTGGCCGCCGCGTTCATCGCGTCGGGGTCGTGCGCCAATCCCTGTTCTGGATCGGCTGGGTCATGCTGTACCTGTCCCTGCACACGCAGGTCGACTACTACGCCGAACGCATGTTCTTCATCCACCGCCTGCAGCACCTGGTCCTGCACCACCTGGGGCCGCTGCTGGTCATGAGCGCCTATCCCGGGCAGGTCATGCGGGCCGGCCTGCCCCTGGCCTGGCGGGTCCGGCTGGCGGCGGCGCGCCGCGCCGGCCCCGTGCGCGTCCTGGAATCCCTGGCGACGCACCGGTTCCTGGTGCCCCTGCTGTTCCTGCTGATGGTGCTGGTCTGGCTGGAACCCACCGTGCAGTTCTATTCCATGCTCGACTGGCGGCTGTACCGGCTCATGAACTGGGCGGTGGTGATCACCGGCCTGATGTACTGGAACCTGATCCTGGACCGGCGTCCCCATCCGCCGTCCGCGATGTCGCCCGGCGGGCGGATCTTCTCGCCCGTCTTCACCATGGCGCCGCAGATGGTCGCCGGCGCCGTCATCGTCTTTTCCGAACATGACATCTACCCGGTGTTCGACCTGTGCGGCCGCGCGCTGCCCGGGTTCAGCGCGCTGGACGACCAGGTGATCGGCGGGCTGATCATGTGGGTGCCGGCGGGCCTGATCGAGACCTTCGGGCTGCTGGTGGCGCTGGGCACCCTGATGCGGCTGTCGTCCCGCAACCGCCTGCCGCAGCCCCGGCGGCGTCCGGCGGCCCGGCCCGCGGGCGCGGCCTGAGGCGGCGCCGGCCGTGGACAAAGGATACGTCATGAAGACCTGGATGCGCCGCGCGGGCGCGGGCCTGAGCCTGGCCGGCGCCCTGGCGGCCGGCGTGCCGCCCGCCTGGAGCCAGCCCATGGGGCTGCCCTCGATGGGCGCGGCCTCCTCGTCGGAACTGTCCCCCGCGGTGGAACGCACCCTGGGCCAGGCCATCATGGAACAGGGCCGCCAGGATCCCACCTACATTGGCGACCTGGACGTCAACCAGTACCTGACCGCGCTCGGCCGGCGGCTGGCCGCCCATGCGCCGCAGGCGCTGTCCCAGGACGTCACCGTGTTCGCCGTGCGCGACCCCTCGATCAATGCCTTCGCCCTGCCGGGCGGCTACATCGGCGTCAACAGCGGCCTGGTGGTCGGCGCGCAGAGCGAATCCGAACTGGCCGGTGTGCTGGCGCACGAAATCGGCCACGTCATGCAGCGCCACATCGCCCGGGGCATCGCCCAGCAGTCCCAGGGCACGGGCATCATGGTGGCCAGCCTGATCGGCGCCCTGCTGGCGGCCCTGGCCGGCCAGGGCGACCTCGCCATGGGCGTCGCCACCTTCGGCCAGGCCGCCGCCATCGACCGGCAGCTCGGCTTTTCCCGGGGCGCCGAACAGGAAGCCGACCGGGCGGGGCTGCAGATGATGCGCCAGGCCGGCTTCGACCCCCGGGGCATGCTGGCCATGTTCCGCCGCCTGATGAACGCCTCGCGCCTGAACGAGGGCACGGGCGGCGGCTACGCCTCGACCCACCCGCTGTCCATCCAGCGCCTGTCGGACATCGAGAACCGGATCGAGGGCCAGCCGGCCGCGGCGGCGACGCCCGATCCCGAGTTCTGGTTCGTGCGCGCGCGCCTGGCCCTGATCCAGTCGCGCGACCATGCCGACCGGCAGCGCCTGCGGCAGACGCTGCGCGGC
>CBFGXR010000345.1:0-2651 GCA_965652675.1 uncultured Castellaniella sp. | reverse complement strand
GCGACGACGTGCGGAGCGCCGAGGGGGACCGACTGCAGGCCCTGCACGCGCGCGGCCGCATGCGGGACCTCGCGGCCGCCTATGAATCCATGGCGGCGGACGGCGCGCCCGTTCCGGACTATGCGCTGGGCGACGCGGCGAGCGCGTACCTGGCCCTGCACCGGCCGGAAACCGCGGCGCCCCTGTTCCAGCGGTCCCTGGCCTCCTCCGCCGCGGGCCAGGACGCGGCGGCGCGGGTGTCCGACCGGATCGGCCTGTACTACGCGCTGGCCGAATCCGACCGGAACGCCGCGGCCGACGCCGGCCTGGACCGGACGCTGGCCGCGCTGCCCACCTGGATCATGTACAAGGGCGACCCCATGCGCCGCCCCAATCCCGCGAAGCTGGACGCCGAACTGACGCGCGCCCTGGGCTCGCTGTACCAGGGCGACACGACGAAGGCCCAGGCCGAACTGGACCGGATGGTCGACGAGGCGCCCGGCAACGTCAGCCTGCGCGTCGCGCGGTCCGAGGCCTGGCGCGCCCGGGATCTGCCGCGCCGGGCGGAACTCGACCTGAAGATCGCCGAGACCCAGGCGCCCCGGTCCATCGAGGTCGAGGCCGGCCAGGCCGAAACCGCCCTCGCCCTGCAGGAATGGCGGCAGGCCGGACTGCTGCGCGACGACCTGGTGGCCCGCGTCCCCGAGCACCCGGCCGTGCGGCGGCTGGACAGGGAATGGGCCGCGCACGGGAAGGCCGAATGGCGGACGACCGCCAGCCGGGGCGCGTCCACCGGCGGCCAGGTGCTGGGCAGCCGGGATTCGAGCATCGACACCGTGTTCTATTCGCCGCCCTTCGGCGAGAACTGGCGCGCGTTCACCGGCACCGGCCATGCCGAAGGCCGGTTCGACGAAGGGGACGGCCACGCCACCTGGGCGCGCGCCGGCCTCGAATGGCGCGGCCGGGACCTGACCGCCCAGGCCGAGGTCTCGGGAAACCGCTACGGCCATGGCACCCGGGCCGGAGCGGCGTTCTCGGCCTTCGTGGACCTGGACGATCATTGGCAGGTGGGCGCCGGCGCCGCCCTGCTGTCGCGGGACACGCCGCTGCGGGCCCTGATGCACGACATCACGGCCAACAGCCTGAGCGCCTCCCTGCGCTGGCGCGGCGACGAACGCCGGGAATGGACCCTGACCCTGACGCCTTCCTTCTTTTCCGACGGCAACCGCCGCCTGGAGGCCGGCCTGTCCGGACGCCAGCGCCTGTACACCGCGCCCAGGGTCCGGGTCGACGCGCTGCTGGACCTGTCCGCCTCCCGCAACACGGCCGACGACGCCCCGTACTTCAACCCCGGATCGGACCTGACGATCCTGCCGGCCCTGCGGGCGACGCACACCCTGTACCAGCGCGACGAGGCCCGGTGGGAGCAGCAGCTCCTGCTCGCCGCCGGCGCCTATGCGCAACGAGGGCACGGCACGGGCGGCCTCTACACCGTCGGCTACGGCCAGCGCTACAGCTACGGCCGCACGTTCGAGATCGGCTTTCTGGCCTCGGGCACCTCGCGGCCCTACGACGGCCAGCGCGAGCGCAGCTTCAACCTCCTCGTCGACGTGACGATCCGGTTCTGACTCGGGAGCGCGCCATGCCACGATCCTTCGCCTCCGGTCCGCGCCTGTTCTTCCTGGCCTGCTGCCTGGCGCTGCTCGCCGGCTGCGCGCGCGACATCCCGGCCTTCACGCCGCCCGCCCAAAGGCCCGTGGCCAGCGTCGACCGGCCCTGGCCCGCCAACCGCGTGCTGGCGCTGGCCTACCACGACGTCGAGGACGACGATCCCGACCAGCGCTTCCTCGCCGTGCGCACGGATCAGCTGGTCGCCCAGCTCGAATGGCTGCGGAACAACGGCTACCAGGCCGTGTCCGTCGACCGGATCCTGGCCGCCGGGCAGGGCGGCCCTCCCCTGCCGCCCAAGGCCGTGCTGCTCAGCTTCGACGACGGCTACCGCAGCTTCCGCAGCCGGGTCTTCCCCATCCTGAAGGCCATGAACTGGCCCGCCGTCTGGGCGCCCGTGGGCCGCTGGATCGATACGCCGCCCGACCAGCCGGTGCGCTTTGGCGACCTGCGGGTGCCCCGGGACCGCTTCGCCACCTGGGAAGACGTCCGGCAGATGGCCCGCTCGGGCCTGGTCGAAATCGCCTCGCACACCGACGACCTGCACCGGGGCATCCCCGCCAACCCCCAGGGCAATGAAGAGCCGGCCGCCGCCACCCATCGCTACGACGCCGGCACGCGCACCTACGAGACCGATGCGGCCTACCGGCGGCGGATCGCGGACGACGTCCGGCGCATCACGCGCAAGATCCGCCAGGCGACCGGCAAGGCGCCCCGCGTCTGGGTCTGGCCCTACGGCGCCGCGAGCGGCGAGGCGCTGGACATCATCCGCGCCCAGGGATACCGGATGGCCCTGACCCTGGACGAGGGCCTGGGCGCCGCGGACTCGCCCCTGTCCATGCCCCGCATGCTGGTGACGGACTCGCCCGACATGCGGGAATTCGCGCGGTCCGTGCTGGGCGCCGAGTCCCGGGGCGACTTCCGGGTAGCGCAGGTGGATCTGGACTACGTCTACGATCCCGACCCCGCCCAGATGGACAGGAACCTGGGCGCCCTGGTGCAGC
>CBFGXR010000344.1:0-2655 GCA_965652675.1 uncultured Castellaniella sp. | reverse complement strand
ACAGGTACAGCCCCAGGTACAGGATCCAGGCGCAGGCGGCCAGGTGCAGCAGGGGCTGGCTGGCGGCCGAGGGCCACAGCGCGGCCAGGCGGAAGACGGCGGCGGCGATCATCAGCCAGTAGCTGGCCAGCATGCTGCGGTCCAGGGCCAGCGGGCGTCCCAGGTGGCCCAGGGCCGTGCGGGTCAGCATGCCGATGATGAGGATGCAGAAGCCCGCCATGCCGATCAGGTGGACGTGCGTGGCGCTGCGCGCCAGCAGGCCGCGCAGCAGCGAGGGATCGAACAGGCCGCTGACCTGGACCGCCGCGGCCAGCAGGCCGATGCCGATGAAGGCGTAGCCCAGGTACAGGATCCACAGCATGGGCTTGCGCAGCACCGCGAGCGGCCGCCAGGCCAGCAGCTGGCCCAGGCTGATCAGGCCGGTCAGCGCCAGGCTGAAGGCCATGAGCAGCGGCAGGAAGGCCGGCCCGCCGTCGGCGGGCGGCACGATCTGCATCAGCACCCCGGACGCCAGCGCCAGGCCGCTGAAGACCATCTGGACGTGGCCGGAGCGGGTCAGCATGGGGATCTGCAGGCCCTGGACCATGCGCATGGAAAAGAAGGGGATGACGCGGCGGGCGATCAGCAGGGCGATCACGGCCATGCCGATCAGGCCCAGGTCGAAGCGCCGCATCAGCAGCGCGTAGTCGCCGCGCAAGGCGGCCAGCAGGTACAGCAGGTCGGCGGCGCCGAGCGCCAGCATCACCATCGGCAGGCCGTAGTTGCGGCGGCTTCGGCCCTTGACCATGACGCGCATCAGGCTGGCGGCGGCGGTCAGGAAGAACAGCACTTCGGCCGCCGTGGCGATCCAGAAGCCCGGCAGGCCGCCCGCCAGGAAACCGATGCGGGCGACGAGCCACAGCAGGCACAGCAGGCCCAGGGGGCGGCCGGAAAGGGGATTGAATCCGGTCCAGGTGGCGCTGGCGGTCAGCAGGAAGCCGACCGCGATGGTGATGATGAAGCCCCACAGCATTTCGTGGGCGTGCCAGTAGACCAGCGGCAGGGGGCCGTCCAGCACCTGGGGAGCGAAGATCCACAGGGCGATGGAGATCAGCGCCCAGGCGGCGCCGGCCAGGTACAGCGGCCGGAAACCGAGGGCCAGGAAGGCCGTCATGGACGGCCGCGGCGCGGCGGCGGCCGGTTCCTCAATATTGAGCAGGCGGGACATGGGCGTCGAACTCCGTCACGGGTTGGTCGGGCTGGTGGCTGATCTGGTAGCCGTACCACAGGCTGCGGGCGATGCGCCGGGCGAAGTCCTCGGCCTGGGCGGTGAAGGCGGGATTGTCGAATTCGCCCAGCGTGTCGCGGAACAGGTCCAGCCAGCGCACGAACATCGGGCCTTCCAGGCCCGGCAGGGCGATGTGGCGCGGCATGGGCGTGCCGCTGTAGGTGCCGGTGCGCCGCAGCAGCGACGACCAGAAGCGCACCATGCGTTCCAGGTGCTCGTCCCAGTCGTCGATGTGGGCGTCGAAGATCGGCCCCAGGACCTGGTCCTGGCGGACGCGGCGGTAGAAATGGTGGACGAGGGTCGTGATCTCGTCCTCGGTACAGACCGGGGTGTCTTCCATGCGGCGGCGAGTCTGGATTTCAAAGATTCATATTATAGATATCTTAATCGGGAACCGCAAAATTTCGTTCGAGCCCGCAAGGCCGCCCGTCCCGGCGTTCAGTTATGATCGGAGTCTTCATCGGTCTTCCTTCTTTCCGGATCGCGCTCCTCGCGCCGCCGCCGGCGTTTCCCACCATGTCCGAACCCGTCACCCTGTCCTGCGTCATCCCCTGCCTGAACGAACAGGCCAACCTGGGCGTGCTGCTGCCGGAATTGCTGGCCATGCTGGCGCGCCAGGAGGACTGCACGCCGGAAATCATCGTCGTCGATGACGGCAGCACCGACGGCACGCCCGACCTGATGCGCCACTGGACCAGCCTGCACCCGGAAATCGTCTATCTGCGCCTGTCGCGCAATTTCGGCAAGGAAGCCGCCCTGACCGCCGGGCTGGAGGCCGCGCGCGGCGACGCCGTGGTCTGCCTGGACGCCGACATGCAGCACCCTCCGGACATGATCCCCGCGATGCTGGCGCGCTGGCGCGACGGGGTCCACATGGTCTACGCCGTGCGCGCCACGCGCGACGACGAGACCTGGTTCAAGCGCGTCGGCACCCGGTTGTTCTACGCCCTGATGCGCACGTCCGACGGCCTGGGCGTGCCGCCCAACGCCGGGGATTTCCGCCTGATGGACCGGGCCGTGGTCGACGCCCTGAAGCAGCTGCCTGAACGCGACCGCTTCATGAAGGGCCTGTTCGCCTGGGTCGGCTTCCAGTCCGAGGCCATGACCTACACGCCGCCCCAGCGGCTGCACGGCGTCAGCCGCTTCCGGCCGCTGAAGCTGCTGCGCTTCGCCGTGGACGGGCTGACGGCCTTCACCACCTGGCCGCTGCGCCTGCTCAGCCTGATGGGCGCCTGCATCGCGCTGCTGGCCTTCCTGTACGGCCTGCTCATCATCGTGTCGCATCTGCTCTACGGCGACGCGGTGCGCGGCTGGGCCACCCTGATCACCGTGATCCTGTTCTTCGCCGGGGTCAACCTGATGTCGCTGGGGGTGGTGGGCGAATACGT
>CBFGXR010000343.1:0-2656 GCA_965652675.1 uncultured Castellaniella sp. | reverse complement strand
CACGGCCTCGGAGATCAGGAAGGACTTGGCCTGCGGGTGGTACATGCAGGTGGGAGAGGTGCTCATGCCGGACCGATTCCTGAAAACAGGGCCTGTTCCTGCGCCAGATCCGGACCGGGACGGGCGTCGCGGCGGCGCGCGGCGGCGAAGTCCAGCATGCGGTCGATGCAGATTTTGGCCTGGCGGCCCATGGCCGGGTCCAGGTGGATTTCGTTGGTGCCGAATTCCAGCGCGTCGGCCACGCCCTTGAGGGAATTCATGGCCATCCAGGGACAGTGGGCACAGCTCTTGCAGGTGGCCGATTCGCCGGCCGTCGGCGCGGCGATGAAGGTCTTGCCGGGGGCGGCCAGGCGCATTTTGTGCAGCAGGCCCTGGTCGGTGGCGACGATGAAGGTCGTCGCCGGCGATTCGGTCACGGCCGCCAGCAGGCGCGAGGTCGATCCCACCACGTCGGCCTGGGCCACGACGGAGGCGGGCGATTCGGGGTGCACCAGCACCAGGGCGCCCGGGTGTTCCTGGCGCATCAGGTCCAGTTCGATGCCCTTGAATTCGTCGTGCACGGTGCAGGAACCCTGCCACAGCACCATGTCCGCGCCGGTCTCGCGCTGGATGTAGGATCCCAGGTGGCGGTCCGGCGCCCAGAGGATCTTCCGGCCCTGGCGGTGCAGTTCGGCGACGATGTCCAGGCCGATGGAGGACGTCACCATCCAGTCGGCCTGGGCCTTCACGGCGGCGCTGGTGTTGGCGTACACCACCACCGTCCGGTCGGGATGCTGCGCCCGGAACGCGGCGAAGGCCACGGGATCGCAGCCCAGGTCCAGCGAACAGGTGGCGTCCAGATCGGGCATCAGGATGCGCTTTTCGGGAGAGAGGATCTTGGCCGTCTCGCCCATGAAGCGTACGCCCGAGACCACCAGGGTGTCGGCCGCGTGATCGCGTCCGAAGCGCGCCATTTCCAGGGAATCGGAGACGCAGCCGCCGGTTTCCTCGGCCAGATCCTGGATGTCGGCGTCCACGTAGTAGTGCGCGACCAGGGCGGCGTTACGGGATTTCAGGAGGCGCCGGACGCGGTCCTTCTGGAATTCGCGTTCCTGGGGAGACAGCGGCGGATTCACCCGGGCCCAGGCCTCGGCCACCGTATGGGTGCCGACGGCCATGTCCGGGCGGTCGAATTCGACGATTCGGGTACCTGAGGGCATGATGGTTGGGATTGAAGCGGAAAAACGGGTAGAAAGCCATCATACGACAAAGCCGCCCGCATCGCCCGGCGCGGCCTTGCGCGCAAAACGGGAATCGGCGCGGATTGCGGCCGCGCCGCGCCGCCGGTCGGTTCCTGGCGGCAGGCAATTCCCGGTATAATTCGCGCCACCCGTCATCGGGGAGTAGCCGACCCGCGTCCGGGGCCGTCCAGCACGGTCCGGAGGCGGTGCCTGCGTCAACACACTTGGCCGTCCGGCCATGGCGCATGCGGTCCGCAGCATCCGGACCTGGCAAGACCGCTGACTGCGTTTCCCGCCGCAAGGGGCCGACGGGGACGTAGTCGCGTCAGCCCCGGATGTCTCTTTCATGGATGCCTTCCTTGTTTCCACCGGCGTGGTCGCCCTGGGTGAAATCGGCGACAAGACCCAGTTGCTGGCGATGATGCTGGCCGCCCGCTACCATCGGCCCGCCCTGATCTGCCTGGGCGTGCTGATCGCCACCCTGGCCAATCACACCCTGGCCGGCCTGGCCGGCCAGTTGGCCGCCCAACTGCTCGATCCCGGCGTCCTGCAATGGGTGCTGGGCATTTCCTTCCTGCTCATGGCCTGTTGGCTGCTGATTCCGGACAAGCTCGACGAAGAGCCCCGGCCGATGCGCGGCCTGGGCGTGCTGACGGCGACGATCACGCTGTTCTTCCTGGCGGAAATGGGGGACAAGACCCAGATCGCCACCGTGGCCCTGGCGGCGCGCTACGACAGCCTGATGGCGGTCGTGGGTGGCAGTACGCTGGGCATGATGCTGGCCAACGTGCCGGCCGTGTATTTCGGCGCCCGTGCCGCCGACCGCCTGCCCGCCCGCCTGGTGCACGGCGTCGCCGCCGCGCTGTTCGCGGTTCTGGGCGGCGCGACGCTGCTGAGCGCGGCCGGCTGGCTCTAGAACCGAGGACGCCCGCCGATGCTCGCCCTGATCCTGTTCGTCCTGACGCTGGCGCTGGTCATCTGGCAGCCGCGCGGCCTGGGCATCGGCTGGAGCGCCAGCCTGGGCGCCGGGCTCGCACTGCTGACCGGCGTCATCCGGCCGGCGGACATTCCGGTGGTCTGGGGCATCGTCTGGAACGCCACCGGCACCTTCGTCGCGGTCGTGATCATCAGCCTGCTGCTGGAGGCCGCCGGTTTCTTCGAGTGGGCCGCCCTGCACGTCGCCCGCTGGGGCGGCGGCCGGGGAGGGCGCCTGTTCGTCCTGATGATCCTGCTGGGCGCCGGGGTCAGCGCGCTGTTCAACAACGACGGCGCGGCGCTGATCCTGACGCCGATCGTCGTCGCCATGCTGGCGGCGCTGCGGTTTTCTCCCAAGGCCACGCTGGCCTTCGTCATGGCCGCGGGCTTCATCGCCGACACCGCCAGCTTGCCGCTGGTGGTCTTCTTCTCTTCAGGAACATCACGATGCGATTCATGCT
>CBFGXR010000342.1:0-2670 GCA_965652675.1 uncultured Castellaniella sp. | reverse complement strand
GCTGGGGCATCGTCTCGCCCGACTCCAAGGACGGGATGTTCGTGCATGCCGAGCGCCCAGTGCTACATCACCACGGACCAGGAAAACAATCAGATCGCCTCGTTCCACCCGGGCGCGATGCTGCGCTCGGCCGAGAACGACCTGAGCGGCAACGAGGCATGCTGGGGCATCGTCTCGCCCGACTCCAAGGACGGGATGTTCGTGCATGCCGAGCGTCTGCATGCCGCCGGCATCCCCTTCATCTTCGACCTGGGGCAGGCCATGCCGCTGTTCGACGGCGACGATCTGCTGCGCATGCTGGGCATGGCCAGCATCCTGACCGCCAACGACTACGAGGCCAGCGTGATCGAGGAGCGCACGGGCCGCTCCGTCCAGGAACTGGCCGCCACCGGCCTGCGGGCGGTGGTGGTGACCCGGGGCGGCGAAGGCGCCTCGCTGTTCGTCGGGGACGACCGCACCGATATTCCGGCCGCGCCCGTGGCCGGGATCGTGGACCCGACCGGCTGCGGCGACGCGCATCGCGCGGGGCTGCTGTACGGCCTGGCCAATGGCTGGTCCCTGCGGGACGCCTGCTGCTTGGCGAACGTCATGGGCGGCTTTAAAATCGCCCATAGAGGTCCGCAGAACCATAGCCCGTCGCGCGGTGACATTGCGGCGGTGCTGCAGACGCACTACGGTATCGATGCGGGCTTGCTCGCCTGATCCGGACACGGCCCCTTTTTTTGCCGCCGGGCCGCCCCAAGGCAAAAAGCGCCCCCTCGGGGGGCAGCAAGCCGAAGGCGCAGCGTGGGGGCATTTTTCTCACTTCAGGAGTCAGCCCATGGCGATCCTCACGCATGCCCTTCCTGCCCGCGCGGCGCGCCTTGCCGCTGTCGCCGGCATTTCCCTGTCGCTGCTGACGCTGGCCGGCTGCGCCAGCCAGTCCGCCTCCAGTTCCGTCTACACCTACGGCCAGGCGCAGCAGGAACAGATCGTGCGCTATGGCACCGTGGTGTCCGTGCGTTCCGTGGTCATCCAGTCCGACAAGTCCTCCGGCGTGGGCGCGATCGGCGGCGCGGCGCTGGGCGGGGTGGCGGGCAGCGCCATCGGCGGCGGCCGCGGCCAGATCCTGACCTCGATCGGCGGCGCCCTGCTGGGCGGCCTGGCCGGCAACGCGGTCGAAAACCAGGTCAACAAGACCAACGGCCTCGAAATCACCGTGCGCCTGGACAACGGCGAAACCCGCGTCATCGCTCAGGCGGCCGACGTGGCGCTCAGTTCCGGCCAGCGCGTCCAGGTCATCAGCGGCGGCGGTCCGACCCGCGTGGTGCCGATGTAATCGATCCGGCCTCCGGATGTGCAAAGGCCCGGCTTTTCAGCCGGGCCTTTGCTTTTGCGCCGGATCTTTGTTGGGCTATGCGCCGAAGGTTGTGAAGACCAGATGATTCAGCACCATCATGGCGATCTGGGCCAGCACCAGCAGCACCAGCGGCGACAGGTCCAGCCCGCCCATGCGCGGCAGCATCCGGCGGATGGGGTCGAGCAGCGGCGCGGTCAGGGTGTAGAGCACCGGCATGATGGGCGACAGGGGGTTGATCCAGGACAGGATGGCCTGGATCAGCGTCACCCAGACGATCACGTTGAACAGCCATTTCAGGCCGACCAGCAGGCCCGACAGCAGCAGGGGACCGATGGCCGAGGTCGAAGGCATCAGGCCGCCCATGGCGACCAGCCAGGTCAGCAGCAGATACAGGATCGCGGTGATCCAGCAGGCCAGGATGCTGGGCCAGTCGAAGCGGCCGCTGCCGGGGACGATACGGCGGATCGGTCCCACCAGCCATTCCGTGGCGCGCAGGATGGCCTGGGAAAACGGATTGAAGGGGTGCAGGCGGATCGCGAACATCCAGGCCCGCAGGATCAGGCCGATGCCGAAGAGCTGGAAAACGATGTCGATCAGGAACAGCAGGATGTCTTGGACCATGCGAGGCTCGCGGGCTGCGGAAAAGAAGCGGTCATTGTCGCATCAAATCTCCCACCTCGCCGCTTGCAAGCGGCTCGGATTCGTCAGGCACGGAGCATCTCCAGCCAGGGCAGCTCTCCACGTCGCGGCTTGCACGCCGCTTCGATTCGTCTGGCTCGGAGCATCTCCAGCCGTGGCAGCTCTCCACCTCGCCGCTTGTAAGCGGCTCGGATTCGTCTGGCATAGGACAGTCCGCAGTGGACTGTCCTATGTCCTGACTCATCCCTGAGAACAAAAAGGCCTGGCGGTGACGCCAGGCCTGGAAGATTACAGCAACGATCCGTCCGTCAGGGCCGCTTGCCGGCGGCGGGGAAGGGCCAGGCGGCCGCCGGGTTGGCGTCCGTGCGGGCTTCGGGGGCGGGCGTGTCGGGCTTGGCGGTGGCCTTGCGGGCCGCGGGCTTGGCCGGGGCAGGCTCGGGTTTGGCGGCCGCCTTTTTCGCGGGGGCCTTGGCCGCTTTTTTGGCGGCCGCCTTTTTCGCCGGCGCTTTCTTCGCGACGGCGGTTTTGGCCGTGGCCTTTTTCGCGGCGGGCTTGGCGGCCTTTTTTGCCGGCGCCTTCTTCGGCGCGGCCTTCTTGGCCGCGACCTTCTTCACGGCGGCTTTCTTGGCGGGCGCGGCTTTTTTCGCCACCGCCTTTTTCGCTACCGCTTTTTTCGGCGCGGCCTTCTTCGC
>CBFGXR010000341.1:0-2682 GCA_965652675.1 uncultured Castellaniella sp. | reverse complement strand
GGTCTTCAGCGGCGGATCCGAGATTTTCCGCAGCACATCCTGTTCATGGCCGCAGACGGCGGGCCGCGGGCGATTCCGGACCGCCTGGCGCCGGTCCGGCGTTGCGGATAGACTGTTTCCAGCAAAACGACGAGGCCGCCCGACGGCCCCGCAGGAGACCGCACGTCATGACCGCAACAACGCCGGACGCCGCCGCGCTGGAATTCGATTACGTCATCGTGGGGGCCGGTTCGGCCGGCTGCCTGCTGGCGAACCGCCTGTCGCGCGAACACCGCGTCCTGCTGCTCGAGGCGGGCGGCGCCGACGACTGGCGCTGGATCCACATTCCGGTCGGCTATCTGTACTGCATCGGCAATCCGCGCACGGACTGGTGCTACCACACCCTGCCGGATCCAGGCCTGAACTACCGTTCCCTGGGCTACCCGCGCGGCCGGGTGCTGGGCGGCTCGTCCTCGATCAACGGCATGCTTTATCTGCGCGGCCAGGCCGCCGACTACGACGGCTGGGCGGCGATGGGCAATCCGGGCTGGGCCTGGGCCGACGTGCTGCCGCTGTTCCGCGACGTCGAGGACCACCATGCGGGGGCCAGCGAATTCCACGGCGCCTCGGGCACCTGGCGGGTCGAGCCCCAGCGCCTGCGCTGGGACGTGCTGGACGCCTTCCGCGACGCGGCGGCCCAGGCGGGCATCGAGCGCACCGACGACTTCAACCGGGGCGACAACGCCGGCTGCAATTATTTCGAGGTCAACCAGCGCCGGGGCGTGCGCTGGAACGCGGCCAAGGCCTTCCTGCGTCCCGTCATGCACCGGGACACGCTGCGCGTGATGACCGGCGCCCGGGTGGAACGCATCCGCTTTTCCGGCCGCCGCGCCACCGGGGTCGATTGCGTGGTCGACGGCCGCCGCCTGCGGGCCGTGGCGCGGCGGGAACTGATCCTGGCGGCCGGGGCGATCGGTTCGCCCCAGCTGCTCCAGGTCTCCGGCGTCGGCCCCGCCGAACGGCTGCGCAAGCTCGGCGTCCCGATGGTGCTGGACCTGCCCGGCGTGGGCGAGAATCTCCAGGATCATCTGCAGCTGCGCACGATCTACCGCCTGCAGGGCGCCCGCACCCTGAACACCCTGGTGCATTCCTGGCGGGGCAAGGCTTCGATGGGCCTGCAATACGCCCTGTTCCGCAGCGGGCCGCTGTCCATGGCGCCTTCGCAGCTGGGGGCTTTCGCGCGCTCGGATCCGTCGCGCCCCCGTCCCAACCTGGAATATCACGTGCAGCCCCTGTCGCTGGACAAGTTCGGCGATCCGCTGCACGACTTCCCGGCGTTGACGGCGTCGGTCTGCAACCTGCAGCCCGGCAGCCGGGGCTACGTGCGCATCGTCTCGCCCAATGCCGCCGACGCGCCGGACATCCTCTGCAACTACCTGCAGACCCCGGAAGACCGCGCCGTCGCGGCCGACGCCCTGCGCCTGACGCGGCGCATCATGGCCCAACCCGCCATGGCGCGCTATCAGCCCGAAGAATACCTGCCGGGCGACGCCATCCAGACCCAGGAAGCGCTGGAGGCCGCGGCGGGCGACATCGGCACCACCATCTTCCATCCGGTGGGGACATGTAAAATGGGCGCCGATCCGTTGGCCGTGGTGGATCCGGAACTGCGCGTCCGGGGGCTCGAAAGTCTTCGGGTGATCGACGCGTCCATCATGCCGGTCATCACTTCGGGCAACACCAATTCGCCGACGATCATGATTGCCGAAAAAGGCGCGCGCCTGATCCTGGGCGGCGCCTGAATCTCCTTTCAGCCTCTCATACAGGACCCGGACATGGTCAGTCACACCGAGGTCGTGGCAAGCATCCTGTTTGCCATCGCCATCATCCACACCTTCTCCGTTCCCGTCTTCGCCCGCCTGGCCAACAAGGGCGGCCCGCACGCCGGACTGTGGCACCTGCTGTCCGAGGTCGAGGCCGTGTTCGGCGTCTGGGCCTGTGCGCTGTTCGTGTGGATGGGGCTGACCCTGGGGGTGAAAGGGGCGGTCGAATACCTGGACACGCGCAACTTCACCGAACCGGCCTTCGTCTTCGTCATCATGGTGGTGGCGGCCAGCCGGCCCATCATCGAACTGGTCCGCCTGATGGTCGACCAGGTGTCGCGCCTGCTGCCGGCGGCCCGCGAACTGTCGCGCTTCTTCGTCATCATGACCCTGGTGCCGCTGGCGGGCTCGCTGATCACGGAGCCGGCCGCCATGACCCTGGCCGCCCTGCTGCTGCGCCAGGCCTATTTCCGTCGGCCCGGCCAGGACGGCTTCAAATACCTGACCGTCGGCGTGCTGTTCGTCAACGTGTCCATCGGCGGGGTGCTGACCGCCTACGCCGCGCCCCCGGTGCTGATGGTGGCCCATACCTTCGGCTGGGACACGGCCTTCATGGCGACCCATTTCGGCTGGCGTGCGGCGCTGGCCGTGCTGATCAACGGCCTGGCCCTGACGCTGATCTGCCGGCCTTTCCTGCTCAACGGCAGCATCGGCGTCCAGGAGGACGAGGGCGAGCGCCGTCCGCCGGTGTCCCCCGTGGTCATGGCCGTACACGTGCTGTTCCTGGTGTGCATCGTGCTGGCCTCGCACCACATGCAGATCTTCATGGCCCTGCTGGTGCTGTTCAGGATCCTTCTCGGAGTCGACGAAAGCATCACCT